>JAZSCC010000001.1:0-11834 GCA_045602685.1 Acutalibacteraceae bacterium
ATAGTTCGAATCTATCCAGCCCAGCCAAAAGAGATATAACTTTAAGTTATATCTCTTTTTTATTTTTCATTTTCATTACAATTATTGTAGTTAAAAATTTTTAATGATATAATTTTTATATATTATTAAAAAGGAGCTTTATACCTATGCAAAGTATACCAAAATCAGATTCAAATATAGACAAATTATCTTTTAAAGAACAATTAAAATTATTACTTTTTAACCCAAGTCAAATTGTTAATTTATTTTCTAGACAAACAAAAAAACCAGAAAGTAATATAGAATATTCTACAGATGATGTTCAAAATAAAGCTTATGATGAGCTATCTAAATTAAGTAGTGAAGAATTAACTCCACTATTTGATAGTCAAGTATCTCATTTAGAGCAAGGTGCTGTAGATATATCTAAAAAGATTGATTCTATAAAAGAAAAAGATCCAAAAAATATTAAAGAAAGCACAATGGAGGCAACTACTCTAAAAGTTGCAGAACAGCAAAAAAATGAAATGGAAAAAACAATGTATGGTATTTTAAAAACAACAGGTATTTGCCCGATTATGGTAGCACCCGATGTTGATTTTGCAGCAGATGCTGCAAAAGGTCTTGCTGAAGGCGGCCTTCCCGTATGTGAAGTATTGCTCCACAGAGATGAATATTCACTCGACAGAATTAAGAAAATCGCCAAAGATGCTCCTGAAGTAATCGTTGGTGCAGGTTCTGTTATTTCTCTTCGTGATGCAGAAGAAGCAATTGATGCTGGTGCAAAATTCTTTGTTGCACCGGGACTTGTACCTGAGGTTGTAGAGTTTGCATTAAAGAACAATATGCCTATTTTGCCCGGTTGCGTAACAGCAAGTGATATTTCTATTGCTTTGAATTACGGAATTAATATTCTCAAATTCTTCCCTGTTTACCAGCTCGGCGGTGCAGACATTCTTGCACAATATCACGGTGGTCCTTTCGGTAAAGTTGAATGGGTTGTTACCGGTGGTCTTAACGGTAAAAACTTCTTGCCGTTCTCCAAAATTAACTATGTTTTGGCTTCGGGCGGTGACTGGATGTTCAATGAGAACAATGCTTTAATCGAGAAAAACGCTGAGCAGATTGCTATTAACACTCGCAAGACCATTCAGGATGTTCTCGATGTGAGAGCAGGTAAGCTTGTTCTGTAATTTTCAGATATCTTAATAATAATTAGGAGAATCGCAAAATGTTAAACGATACATTTAAGATTAGCAATGGTGTTGAGATTCCTGTAATGGGTCTCGGCACATATCAGGCTGATGACGCTACTACCAAATTAGCTGTTTTGGCAGCTATTTCTCACGGGTACAGACTTATTGATACCGCTGCCGCATACGGCAACGAGTTGGGTGTAGGTCAGGGCGTTAAGGAATGCGGCTTAAAGCGTGAGGAGATTTTCATCACAAGTAAGTTAAGAAACGCTGACCACGGCTATAAAAATACTGTCAGAGCTTTTGAGTTAACTCTTAAAAAGCTCGACACCGATTATCTTGACCTTTATTTAATGCACTGGCCCAATCCTGTTCAGTACAGAACACATTGGCAGGAGGCTATGGCAGGCACTTGGAAGGCTATGGAAGAGTTCTATAAGCAGGGACGTATAAGAGCTATCGGTATCAGTAACTTTATGGAGCATCACATCAAGGAGCTTGAAAAGACTGCTGAAATTAAGCCTATGGTTAACCAGTTAAAGCTTTGCCCCGGTGTAACTCAACCCGAAATAGTTAAGTATTGCCAGGATAACGATATTCTTGTTGAGGCATATAGTCCGTTCGGTCAGGGTGGAATTTTCACCGCTCCTGAGATGAAGGCTCTTGCCGCAAAGTATAACAAGTCTATCGGTCAGCTTTGTTTAAGATGGTGCTTACAGCTTGACTTTGTATCATTGTCTAAGTCGGCTAACCCCGTCAGAATTAAGGATAACGCTGATATCTTTGATTTTGAAATTTCTAAAGAGGATATGGATATTATCTCAAATCTTCAGGGTTATTGTGGAGAAGCTCCTGACCCGGATAACATCCTTTTTTAATTGCTTATGAGAGTAAAAAATAAGGAACAACTTTTTAGCCACGGTAATATTGAGGGTAGAAAAATCGTCGCAGACCTGCTTGATGCAGGTCTCGACGCGCTTGACCCCTATGTTCGTGTTAAAGAGCTTATAGAAGTAACCGATACCGAAATAATCCTTCATACCGACGGATTTGAAATGAAAGAAGACCCTCACAAGGGCCCGGTTACTTTTAATTTAAAGGATTATGACCGTGTGTTCGTTATCGGTGCCGCTAAAGGCGTTCAGCGTGCAGCTATTGCTATGGAAGAGGTTTTGGGTGACGTTTTAACTGCAGGTCACGTAATTGCCAAGCATGGCGAGGAAATCACCTGCAAGAAAATCGGCGTTACATTAGCCGGTCATCCCGTGCCTGACCAGTGTTGTATTGACGGTTGTAAAATCATTGAGGATATGGTCAGCAACTTAACCGAGCGTGATTTGGTCTTTACCATTTTCGGTAGCGGTTGCGGCTCGCTCTTTACATATCCTGCAGGGGATATAACTATGGACGAAATGTCCAAGTTTACCCACATGATGCAGATTGAAAAGGGCGTTCCGACAAGTGATTTGAATCCTATTCGTACGCATATTGACCGCTTTAAGGGTGGCAGAATTTTAAGACTTATGCAACCGGCAACGGTTGTTAATATGGTAACGGCTGACCCCTCTAAAATGGGCACTCCCGTTACAAGAATGACCTATTTTGAAATGCTTGAAGTTAATACGTTTTTCCCCACAGTTTCGACCGGCTCAACCTATGCTGACTGTTTGGAGATTCTTAAAAAATGGGATGCTTGGGATTTAACCCCCGATTCTATTAAGAATCATCTGTTGGCAGGTACTGCTGAGACCGAAAATATGGGAATTGAAGAGCATGAGAAAATAGGTGCGAGATTTTTTGGCCTTATCTTTAAGGATTCCACAGTGTATCCTGCAGTAAGGAAAAAGGCTAAAGAATTAGGTTTTGAATGTAAAATGCTTTCAGAGTATCAATGTGCCGAGGCTCGTGAGGCAGGTTATGTCGACGGTGCAATGGCTTTAACTGCCGAGCGTATGGCTGAACCTTTTAAGGCTCCGATTGTGTTGATGTCATCCGGTGAAAACCTTGTTACTGTAGGTAAGGAGTGCGGTATTGGCGGACGTAATCAGGAGTATTGTATCGGTGCTGCTATTACTATTGCAGGCAGTGAAAAAATAGTTGTTGGTGCAGTCGATACCGACGGAACCGACGGTCCCGGCGGATTTAATTTTCCCGGTGCACCCGAGTGCTTGGGTGGTGCTATTGTTGACGGTTACACAGTAGCCGAGGCAAAACAAAAAGGCGTTGATTTTTGGGATGCATTAAAAACTCACGGAACAAGTGAACCGCTTTGGAAGTTGGATTGCGGTGTCGATGTCGAAAACAATGTTTCAGCGTTGGATTTACGTGTAGTTTTAATTATGGAATAAATTTAAAAGGAGATTGAAAATGACTGGTACTTTGATTAAATCAATTACAGCAAGACAGGTTTACACTAACCGCGGTAAGCCGGGTGTAGAGGCTGTTGTTACAACCGAAAACGGTGCAGTTGGCAGAGGTATGTGTACCGCAGGTGTCTCTATGGGTACTCATGAGGTTGACTTTACATATGATGGCGGCAAGATGTTTGGCGGTCGCGGTGTTCAGAGAGCGGTTGATAATATTCACAACATCATTGCTCCTAAGCTTATCGGCTTAGATGCTGCAAATCAGGCAGAAATTGACAACGCAATGCTCAATATTATGCCTGACGCAAAATTGAACCTCGGCGGCAATGCAGTTGCTGCAGTCTCGGCTGCAACTTTAAAGGCCGGTGCTAAGGCTTTGGGTATTCCGCTTTACCGTCACATCGGCGGTGCAGGCGCTATGTATTTGCCCGTTCCGGGTGCTGCTATGGTAGCCGGTCATATGCGTTACGGCGGCGGTATCACCACTCCGGGTGGTAAGCCTACTATGTCCATTATGGCTTTTGGTTTTGATAAGTTCTCAGAAGCATCCTATGCTTGTTGGGAGGTTCATACCCGTTGGGCAGAAAAGATGGCTAAAAAGTTCGGCGGTACTCCTAATATCAGAGATTTTGTTGTCGTTCCGGAAGGCCAGTATAAGTGTGACCGTGAAATTTGGGAGGATATGTGCAAAACCATTAATGAAGCCGGCTTTGAAGGCAAGATTGGTTTCCAGATGGACGTTGCAACCGACACCTATCATAATAAGGAAGACGGAAAGTACTATGGTCTTTTCGACAGTACACCTAAGACCAAAGAAGAACTTTACGATTTCTATATGCAGATTATTAACGATTATCCGTTCGTTATTATCGAAGACCCGTTCAATGAGGACGACTACGATACAACAGCTGCTTTGACTAAGGAATGTGGAATTCAGATTGTCGGTGATGACCTGTTTACCACTAACCCCAAGCGTGTAGCTCACGGTATTTCCAAGGGTGCTGCTAACTCAATTCTTCTTAAGGTTAACCAGATTGGTACCATTTCAGAGGCATTAGAGATGATTCAGTATGCATATAAGTTTGGTTATTCAGTAATGCCGTCAGATAGTCGCGGCGAGGGTGCAGATATTGCAGACTATGCAGTTGGTATCAATGCAGGCTCTATTCGTGAAAGTGCTATCGGCGACCGTGGTAATCGTTTCTTGGAAATTGAAGAGGAACTTGGCGCCGCTGCAAAATTCATTGGTGCAAGAGGTCTTAAGGGCTTCAAGAACCAGTTAAGAGCTGACGGTAAGTTATAAGTTATAATATTTTAACGGAGGACAAACCTTTATGTTTAAACAGTATATTAACGGTAAGTTGGTTGACGGTAAAGGCAGAATTATGGAAGTTATCGACCCCGCCACAGGTGAGGTTATCGATACCGTTGGCTGTGCTAACGCCGAACAGACCGAGGAAACTCTTCAGGCTGCCGCAAAGGCATTTAAAACATGGTCGAAGACACCGGTTAACGAGCGTTGCGAGTGGATTGCAAAGTTCAGAGCCGCTTGTGTGGAAGAGTTTGATACTTTAGTAGATTTGATAATGAAGGAATCGGGCAGACCTTACGCTGCTGCTTTAGGTGACGTTAATTGGTTGCTCATAAGCCTTCAGTATTATCCTGAAGAGGCCAAGAGAATTGAGGGCGCAATATTGCCGACACCCGGTCCGGAGGTATATCATGTCGTTGTTCGTGAGCCTATCGGTGTAACAGTAGGTCATTTGGCATGGAACTACCCCTTAGGTAATGCAAGTATTAAGTTGGCTCCGGCTATGGCTTCAGGTTGTACCTGCATTATTAAGCCTTCTAGTGAAACACCTCTTGCAACTCTTTATCTCGGTGTAATTGCTGAGAAAATAGGACTTCCCGCAGGTGTTTTGAACATCATTGCCGGACCTTCCTCAGAGGTCGCCTCTACATTGAATAAGAGTGACATTCCGCGTATGATTTCCTGTATTGGTTCGTATGAAACCGGTCTTAAGATTTTACAGCAGAGTGCTACCTCTATGAAGCGTTATTCTCTTGAGTTGGGCGGTAATGCACCGGTTGTTGTTATGCCGGATGCTGATTTGGATGCAACTGCAGCCAATATTGTTGCTAAGAAGGTTGGTTTTGCAGGTCAGACCTGTGTAAACTATAATAGAATTTACATTCATGAGAGCATATACGAAGTAATGTGTGAAAAGATTGCCACAGAGCTTTCTAAAGTTAAGCTTGGTTACGGCAAGGATGAAGGCTACGTAATGGGCCCTGTTATCAATATGGAAGCAAGAGACAGAATGTTAGACCTTATTGATGATGCTGTAAAGAACGGTGCGAAACTCGTAATGGGCGGTACTGTACCTGAGGAGTTTAAGAAGGGTAGCTTTATTACCCCTGCATTCTTAAGAGATGTTACCGACGATATGCGTGTATCTACCGAAGAAATTTTTGGACCTATCATCCCTGTACAGCCGTTTAAGACCTTGGATGAGGCAATTGAGAAGTCCAATAATACAATTTTCGGCTTGTCAGCTTACTTCTTCGGTCACAACGCTCAGGAAATGAGCAAGTTTATGACATATGTCGATGCCGGCGAAATTTTCGTTAACGGTGCCGCAGGCAGTGAGTTTACTCCTCACGCAGGACATAAGCAGTCGGGTATCGGTTGCGATAAGTCCAAGTGGTCGATGGAAGAGTATTATGATGTAAAGCTTCTTTCAATCAATCCGTAATTCGGGGCTAATCCTGTTTTCTAAGGAGATATTATGGAGAAAAAATATGATTTAATCGGTATTGCCAATCCCGGTCAGGATTTGGTAGTTGAGCTTGAGGCTTTGCCGCGCGACGTTGTCAGCAGCAGAATGTACGATTGTTCTTTCCAAGGCGGCGGCTGGGTTGCTACTGCACTTTGTGCCGCAGGAAATTTAGGAATGAAAACCTCATTCTTGGGCGTTATCGGTGATGACGTTTTTGGCAGCCTCATTAAAGCCGATTTTGAGTATAATCACGTTGACACTTCGCATTTGGTGGTTGATGAGGGCAAGCGCAGTAATTTCTGCATGTGTATTACCGAACGTAGCACTAAGAGTAAATCGTTGATTAGCCGTCCGGGAGAGTGCAGGGAAGTGCAGATTTCGGATTTGGATAAGGATTTTATCCAATCGGCAAAAATGATGCATGTCGGTGCTGTTAACGAGGCTATCCGTAAAGCCGCCGATATGATTCATGAGGCAGGCGGTCTTGTCAGTGTTGACGCTGCATATTATCAACCGTATATTTATGACCATTACGATATCTATGATATCCTTATCGGTTCTGAATATTTCTTTGACGGTTTGTGTGCTGAACTCGGCAAAAAGCCTTCTAAGGAAATGACCGATGATGAAAAGTTTGAGGTTATGCGTTATTTGCAGACAAAGGGTCCCAAAATCGTAATTTTCACCTTTGGTCCCGATGGAAGCAAGGGTGTTTACGAGGATAAAACCTTCAGCGTGCCTGCTATGGATATTCCGGTTGTTGATACTACCGGCGCAGGTGACGTTTTCCACGGTGCATTTGATGCCGCTTATTTAAAGGGTATGAATGTTGTGGAGGCTGCAAAGTTTGCAACAGGAGTTTCATCAATCAAATGTACTCAGTTGGGTGGACGTGCAGGTATTCCTGACCTTGAAACCTTGACCAAGTACCTGGAAACCGGTGTCATTGATTATGATAAAATCAATGAACGCGTAAAGGCATATAAGCATGGCCTTAAAGTATGATGTTGTAAATTAGTTTACACATTTACAAATAATAGTTTTAAGTAAAAATCAGCCACGGTTTTTAGTGGCTGATTTTTGTTTTTGAGTGATAAATTTCGACAATAATTGTTGACAAAGACTCTGAAAAGCGTTATCATAATTTTATAAATTTTGGAGGTTAAGGTATGAAACTGCTTGAAGAAAAGATCGTTAAGGACGGACGTGTTTTAGAGGGCAATATTCTAAAGGTTGATAATTTTCTTAACCATCAAATTGACGTTATGTTTTTGTGTGAGGTTGGTAAGGAATTTAAGCGCCTTTATGCTGATTGTGGTGTTACTAAAATTTTGACCATTGAGGCATCGGGTATTGGTGTTGCTTGCCTTACTGCACAGTATTTTGGTGTTCCGGTGCTGTTTGCTAAAAAAAGCCGCAGCTCAAATATTTCACAAGGGGTTTATTCCTCTAAAATTGAGTCATTTACACACGGAAAAATTTACGATGTTTTAGTTTCTAAGCAGTATATTAACAAGCAAGACAAAGTGCTTATTATTGATGACTTTCTGGCAACCGGTAACGCTTTAATCGGTCTTGTAGATATAGTTGAGCAGGCAGGAGCAACGGTAGTTGGTTGCGGTATCGTGATTGAGAAAGCATATCAGGACGGCGGTCAATTGCTTAGAGAAAAGGGATACAGGGTAGAGTCATTAGCAAAAATTTCTGCCATGGATGCAGAAAAAGGAATAGAGTTTTGTTAAATAATAAAAAAGACAGCTATCGGCTGTCTTTTTTTATTATAATATCGTTTCCATTTCTATTTTTTGGGGTTTCATGCCCATTTTTTTGTAAAATTGTAATGCACCTTCATTACACGCCCAAACGTTTAACGTTAAATTGTAGCAATTATTTGTTTTTGCAAAGTTTAATACATATTCATAAAGTGATTGGCCGATATGCTTTTTTCGTTGTGACTCATCAATGCAAAGGTCATCTATGTAAAGGGTTTTTATATCGGTTAAAATATTATTGTTTATATGTTGTTTAAAGATACAAAAGACGTAGCCGTAAACCTGATTATTTTCGGTTGCAACGAAAACAGGACGGTTGTCATCGGAGATGATATTCAATAATTCATCATCGGTATATTTTTTAGTGCCGCTTTTAAACAAGTCGGGGCGTCCTTTGTGATGAACGTTCAAAACCTGTAAAAGTAAGCGGTTTATTTCGTTTAAATCAGAAGCAGTAGCTCGGCGAATATTCAAAAAAATCCCCTCTTTCATTTAATTATTATAACCAACTTTATATTTTCAGTCAAGCAGGGAAACATAATGTTTGGTGATAAAATGGATTATTTAAAAGTACTTTTTTCAACTGTTATTTCACTTGTTGTGATGTTTTTGCTTGCAAAATTAATAGGCAACCGACAGATTTCTCAGTTGACACTATTTGATTATATAAATGGCATTACTATTGGCTCAATCGCCGCCGAAATGGCAACCGACCTTGAAATACACTGGTCACAAACCTTGATTGCAATGGTAATTTACGGTGTGGCTACAGCCCTGATTTCATATTTGTGTTGCAAATCATTAAAATTAAGACGCTTTTTCAACGGTAAGGCTATAATTGTATTTCAAGACGGTAAATTTTCAACCGACGGACTTAAAAAAGCAAGGCTTGACGTGAATGAATTTCTGACACAAAGCAGAATAAGCGGATATTTCGATTTGTCCGAAATTAGTGTAGCTATAATGGAGCAAAATGGAAAGTTAAGTTTCCTGCCAAAATCCGATTATCGCACAGTGTCTCCTAAAGATTTGGCATTAACCGTGCCGAGTGCCGGTATGGCTGTAACCTTGGTTATTGACGGCGTTGTGTTAGAGCAAAATTTAGAGTCAGTAGGGCTTACAAAGTTGCAACTGCTTACCGAAATGTCCAAGGCAGGCGCCAAAAATTTAAAATCGGTAATGTTGGCTACTGCAGACCAAAACGGAGTTGTTACATTTTATAAAAAAGGAACGGCTAATACTTACCGTGACCCTTTTCTGTAATTTCTTATAAAACGGATATAATAAAACAAAAGAGGAGGTGACGGAATGCAACCCGTAGATTATAAAAATGAGTATAACCCGAGAGAAAGTCAGTATTTTCAGGGTTTACCCAAATTTGTGCAGGAGGCGATTATGCAGTCTGCAGGCAGTATTGAAAACGATGAGGAGCTTCGTGCGACTGCTGAACAGTTAATTAAGCAAGATAACGGTTTGATGTAAATATTATAAAAGAAAATAGCGAACAGGTTAAAACCTGTTCGCTTTGTTTTTCTACTTTTAGTATCTAAAATTAGATAGCACGGGTAACCTTACCGGAACGGAGGCAACGGGTGCAGGCATAAATCCTACAAGGAGCACCGTTTACGATAGCCTTAACGCGCTTTACGATGGGCTTCCAGGTTCTGTCGGTACGTCTGTGTGAGTGAGATACCTTGATACCGAAAGTGATTTCTTTGCTGCAGATGTCACACTTTGCCATGAGTCTGCACCTCCTTAGTCTTTCTATACGTAATTTTAAAATCACATACAATCGCAAATGATATAATAACAGAAAGTTTATCAATTTGCAAGCATTTTTTTCAGATTTCCCGAAAAATTTGAAAATATTTTATTCAGGTTTCGAAAAGTAATTCATTAAGGTTGCAATTTTTTGAAAAATGGTGTATAATTATGGAAATTACAATGTAAACGAATGGAATGGTGCTTTGTGTCGGTTAAAGCGGTTATTTTTGACCTCGACGGAACACTTTTGAACACATACCGAGACATTGCCAATGCGGTTAATTTCGCGTTATATGAAAACGGGTTTCCTGTACATAAGCCTGAAATGTTTAAAATTTTTACCGGTAACGGTACCGATAAAATGATTACCCGGGCATTACCTGAAAATCACAGGGATGAAGTAACGCTAAAGAAGGTTCGCGATATTTACTGTAAGTATTATGATGCCCATTCCGGTGAGTGTACACATCCTTATGAAGGTATACCGGAATTACTTGACGAGTTAAAAAAACGGGGAATAAAGATTGCCGTTGTTTCAAATAAGATTGAGTTTATGACTCAAAGTGTTATAAAAGAGTACTTTGGTGACAGTTTTGATTTTGTTACCGGACAGTGTGACGGCATAATCCCAAAGCCTGACACTTCAATGGTTATTAAGGCAATTAAGGCAATGGGTGTAATGTCTTCGGAATGTCTTTATGTCGGGGATACTGATGTTGATGCCCAAACAGGTAAAAATGCAGGGCTTTATACTATTGGTGTGCTATGGGGGTTCCGTAATAAAGAGGAACTTTTAAACAACGGTGCAGATACTGTTATTGAAAAACCTTGTGAAATTTTAAAATTCATATAAAAAATTACATTTTAAAAGAGGTGCCAGAAACTATGAAACGCAGTGATTATCTCGGTTGGGACGAATATTTTATGGGTATTGCTTTGTTGTCTTCACAGCGCAGTAAGGACCCCAGCACACAAGTCGGTGCTTGCATTGTTAATAACGAAAACAGAATTATGGCTGTTGGCTATAACGGTATGCCTTACGGTTGCCATGATGATGAGTATCCTTGGGACCGCGAGGGCGACGCATTGGATAGCAAGTATATGTTTGTATGTCACGCAGAGCTTAATGCAATACTTAATTTCAACGGCGGTTCTATGAAAGGCTTTAGAATCTATACAACTCTCTTCCCGTGCAACGAATGTGCAAAGGCAATTATTCAAAAGGGAATAGCAGAGGTTATTTATCTTTCGGATAAATATGCTGATGCTGAAATGACCAAGGCTGCTAAAATGATGTTTAAGTCGGCAGGTGTCATTTGTCGTGAGTATGAGCAGACTATGAAGGTTGCTGAATTAAAACTCTAATTCTTTTTTGGAATTTATCTTCGCAGACGGGTTTGTACCGTCTGCGGATTTTTTTGTAAAATTTTATCTGTTTTACTTGAAGTGATGAGCATTATATACTATAATATAATAGATTAAGTATATAATACGAGTAATATTGAATTTAAGTTTACATAATACTTTTGGAGGCTTTGTATGTTTACAAGAGATATTTTTATTGACCTCGGCACTGATAATACCCGTGTGGGAATAAAGGGTAAAGGAATAGTTTCACGTGAGCCGTCGGTTGTTGCTTACGATGTGCGTAACGATACAGTTCGTGCTGTAGGTGCGGCCGCAAAGGAAATGATAGGACGTACTCCCGGCTCAATTGTCGCGGTAAAGCCGATTCGCGGCGGCGTTATTGCCGATTTTGACGTTACTGAGGCTATGCTTCGTAAATTCATTAAGTCTGCACTTCGCGGTTCACTGTTTTCCCGTTGCCGTGTTATGCTTTGCGTTCCTTCGGGTGTTACCGAGGTTGAAAGCCGTGCGATTTATGACGCCGCAAGTCATGCCGGAGCATCGGAGGTTGACTTGATTGAGGTACCCTTAGCTGCTGCCATAGGCGCAGGCGTAAAGGTTGGAGCTTCT
>JAZSCC010000002.1:0-3764 GCA_045602685.1 Acutalibacteraceae bacterium
CTAAACGCCGCATTTATTCAACTGTTTTTTCAATCTTCCAACAATCTGCAAAAAGGAAAGTGGTTTCAAATGAAGCAATTTAAGGTCGGTATTATTGGTGCAACCGGTATGGTCGGTCAGCGCTTTGCGACCTTACTCGAAAACCATCCTTGGTTTAATGTTAAGGTTTTAGCCGCTAGCAAAAGGAGCGCCGGCAAAACATATATTGAATGTATTAACGACCGTTGGGCTATGAAGTCCCCTATTACTGAAGCAATGAAAAATATGGTTATTATGAACGCTGAAGAAGATATCGAGAAAATTGCTTCAATGGTTGACTTTGTATTTTGTGCAGTAAATATGAAAAAGGATGAAATCAAGGCTCTTGAAGAGGCTTATGCCAAGCATGAATGCCCTGTAATTTCCAACAACAGTGCTCACAGACACACCCCTGACGTTCCGATGGTTATCCCTGAACTTAACGCTGACCATATAGATGTTATCGCTGACCAAAGAAAACGCCTAGGTACCAAGCGTGGCTTTATTGCGGTTAAATCAAACTGTTCATTACAAAGCTACGTTCCGGCACTTTTCCCTCTAGACGAGGATTACGGTGTTGAGGATGCTTTAGTTTGTACATATCAAGCCATTTCCGGTGCAGGTAAAACCTTTGAAACCTTCCCTGAAATCGTAGATAACGTTATTCCCTATATTGGCGGTGAGGAAGAAAAAAGCGAGCAAGAGCCGCTTAAAATCTGGGGTAAGGTCGAAAATGGCGTTATCGTCAATGCAGATAAACCTCATTTCACAGCGCAATGCCTACGTGTGCCCGTTTCTGACGGACATATGGCAGCAGTTTTTGTAAGATTCAATAAAAAGCCCTCTAAGGATGAAATCATTGCTAAATGGGAGAGCTTTATTGGTACAGCTCAGGAATTAGAACTTCCCAGCGCTCCCAAGCAGTTTATTCATTACTTTACCGAGGATAACATGCCTCAAACTAAATTACAGCGTGACCTTGACGGCGGAATGGCAATCTCAGTCGGTCGTTTAAGAGATGACACTCAATATGATTATAAATTTGTTTGTCTTTCACACAACACCTTGAGAGGTGCCGCAGGCGGCGGCGTTTTACTTGCCGAATTGCTTGCTGCTAAAGGCTATTTTGACTGATACATTTAGTTTCGACTGCTTATAACAACTTTTGATTGGAGTTATTTTTAATGAAAAAAAGAATTTTTACCGGATGTGCAACAGCACTCGTTACACCGTTTAACGATGATTGCTCTGTTAACTATCCGAGATTGCGCGAGCTTATTAATGAACAAATTGCCGGCGGTGTTGATGCTATCGTTGTCTGTGGTACAACCGGTGAATCGGCAACATTAGACAATGATGAACATTGCCGTGTACTTGAGGAAGCCGTTAAGGCTGCTGACCATAGAGTTCCAATTATTGCGGGCACAGGTTCTAACGATACTATGTATGCAGCACAGTTATCTCAGCATGCTGAATCTATCGGCTGTGACGGTTTGTTAATGGTCACCCCTTATTATAACAAAACCTCGCAGGTTGGTCTTATTAATCATTATAACTATGTTGCGGACCGTGTTAAGACTCCTATTATTCTTTACAACGTTCCAAGCCGTACCGGTACTGCTATTCAGCCGGCTACTTACAAAGAGCTTGCCAAACACGAAAATATTGTTGCAATTAAGGAGGCAAACGGTGATATTTCATCAATAGCAAAGACAAAATCTTTAGTCGGCGATGACTTGGACATTTATTCAGGTAACGATGATGAAATAGTACCGATTATGTCTTTAGGTGGCATTGGAGTTATATCAGTTTTATCAAATATTCTTCCGAGGGAGACCCATAACATTTGTGAGGAATTCTTCAAGGGCAACTATAAAGCTGCTTGTGATTTGCAATTAAAATATGTCAGCCTTATTAATGCGTTGTTTAGCGATGTCAACCCTATTCCCGTCAAGGAAGCTATGAATATGATGGGTATGAATATGGGACCGTTAAGAATGCCTTTGGCTCCGATGAGCGATTCGGCTCGCGAAAACTTAAGAGCAGAGCTTAAAAAGCACGGCTTACTTTAATAAAAATCAGGAAGTAAAAAATGATTAAAATAATTTTAAACGGTTGTAACGGTAAAATGGGTAATGCTGTTTCGAGACTCGTTGCTGAACGCGACGATTGTCAAATAGTTGCCGGTATTGATATAAATACATCTGTCACTCGTGATTTTCCGGTTTATTCAAGCATTAAGCAAGTGAACGAGGGAGATGTTATTATTGACTTCTCTCACCCATCCTGTCTACCCGATTTACTGGAATATGCAGTGTCCCATAAAACTCCGATTGTTGTTGCAACAACAGGATTAAGTGACGCAGATATTGAAAATATAAAATCAGCATCAAAAGCAGTTGCGGTATTCTTTACTTTCAATATGTCTTTAGGGATTAATTTACTTGTGGAACTATCTAAGACAGCATCAAAAATCCTCGGTGATAAGTTTGACATTGAGATTATAGAAAAGCACCACAATCAAAAAATTGATGCACCAAGCGGCACCGCAATTATGCTAGCTAACGGCATTAATGAAGTAAATGACGGCAAGTACACTTATGAGTACAACCGTCAGGCAAAACGTGAAAAAAGAAACAAAAAGGAAATTGGAATTCACGCTATCAGAGGTGGAAATATTGTCGGTGAGCACGAAGTTATTTTCGCAGGTCACGATGAAGTAATTTCCCTCTCCCACTCTGCAGGCTCAAAAGAGGTCTTTGCAGTTGGTGCAGTTAATGCCGCAGTATTCCTTAAAAATAAATCTGCAGGTCTTTATGATATGAAAGATTTAATTACATCATTTTAATTTTTATAATAAAATAAACTCCGTTCCGAATTATCGAAGCGGAGTTTATTTTTGTTAATATATATTTTCTGATTAAAAAGGTCTCACATTATTCATTACACCTGCAGTTGCCCAAGCAGAACGATGCCGTTTAGATGAGGGTTTAATTGAACGGACAATCGGCCTTACTCCCGTACCCTCATACATCATATTTACTGCGGCAGAAATAGCGGCAACAACCTCTTCTTCCATCATCATTGCAGCAGCAGAAATAACGGCAACAACTTCACCGTCATCATAAAAATCCGAACTATTATTTAAATGTTCATTTGTTTTGTCCTTTTTATCAGCTCTTGACATCATTCTGCCGGACAGCCTTATTATAATAACACTTAAAACTAATATAACAACAACAAGTAAAACCAGCAAACAGACTATGGTCTCATTCAAACCGTAATCTTTTAATTTTTCTAACGCTTTAAATCCAAACATAAAATTTATCCTTTTAATGAAAATATTAATTAAGCATTTTACAAGTTAATAATACTATGCCTTGCCCTTAAATTCAACATTAAATTTCAATTATATAACTTCTGAAACAATTTACGCTTTAAGCTCTGTACTGCCGATTGGTCGGATATTAAGCACATAGCAGGATTTTTCACCAAAAACTGACCTCATAATATTTAAGTATCCATCCAGCAAATCATCAGGTACAAAAGCTTGAATAGTACCGGCAAAGCCACCTCCGTGAACACGGTATGCTCCTCTGTGGCCTAAAACCTTTGAAGCTAAGGCTAAAGCTAACGAAAGTCCTTGCTCTATCGTATTAGACGGAGAATAAATGTTTTGTAAAAATTGGAACGATGAAATACCGGAATCTTGGCAAATTTTTAAGAAATCTGCAAATCTCCCCTCT
>JAZSCC010000003.1:0-2299 GCA_045602685.1 Acutalibacteraceae bacterium
AAGAAATTAACAGATAAATTATTGCTAATAATGGATATTTTTAATAAAATTTTGAAAATATTGGATTTTTTTATATAAAACTATAGAAAAATTTAAATAAATGTGGTATAGTAGTTTGAGAATTTTTGGGAGGATTTATTATGCTTAAGGAATTCAGTAAAAAAGAAACAAACCGTTATGAATTGGTAATCAGTGTTGACGCCGAAAAGTTTAATGAGGCTATTAAGCAGGCTTATCAGGAAAACGGTAAAAAAATTAATGTACCCGGCTTCAGAAAGGGCAAGGCCCCTATGGGTATTATTGAAAAGTATTACGGTGAGTCGGTTTTCTTTGAGGACGCTCTTAACATTCTTTACCCTATAGCAGTTGATGAGGCAATTACCGAGTCTAAGTTACAGTTCGTAGATGATAAGATTGATTTTGACCTTGTTAAAATCAGTAAGACAGAGGGTGTAGAATTTAAGATTGTTATCACTGTTATGCCTGAAGTAAACATCGACGGTTATAAGGGAATTAAGGCAGAAAAGGTAATAGCAGTTGTTACCGATGACGAGATTGAGGCCGAAATCAAGGCAGTTGCCGACCGTAACTCCAGAATGGTTACTGTCGAGCGTGCAGCTGAGCTTCACGATACCGCTGTTATTGATTTTGAAGGCTTCTGCGACGGTGTTGCATTTGACGGCGGAAAGGGTGAGTCTTATTCGTTAGAGCTTGGCTCAGGCTCATTTATTCCGGGATTTGAGGAGCAGATTGTCGGTCACGTTGCCGGCGATGAATTTGATGTAAATGTTACATTCCCAGAAAATTATCAGGCAGATGATTTAAAAGGAAAAGCTGCTACCTTTAAATGTAAGTTGCACGAGCTTAAGGTTAAGGAATTACCGACCATTGATGATGAATTTGCTAAGGATGTTAGCGAATTTGACACCTTGGCTGAATATAAGGCCGATTTAAAGGCAAAGGCATTGGAGAGAAAGACTGCTCAGTCTGATGCTGATGTTGAAAATCAGCTTGCTGAAAAGCTTATTGAGTTGGTTGAAGCTGACATTCCGGCTGCTTTGATTGAAAACCGTGCTAAGCAGAGTGTTGAAGAGTTTGCTTATAGACTTCAGGCTCAAGGCATGGACATTAACACCTACTTAAAGTATATGGGCGGTACTATTGACAGCTTTAAGGATACCTTTAAGCCGCAGGCCGAAATGCAGGTTAAGCATCATCTTGCACTTCAAAAAATTGCTGAGCTTGAGAAAATTGAAGTAACCGAGGATGAGGTTAATGCCGAGCTTGAAAAGATGGCCCAGGCATACGGTATGGAAATTGACAAGATTAAGGCTTCGGTTTCGTTAGAAGAAGTTAAAAAGGAAATGGCGGTACAGAAGGCAATGGATTTGGTAAAGGCTTCGGCAGTAATTACCGAGGTTGAAAAGAAATCCGAAAAGGCCGAGAAGGCTCCTGCTAAGAAGCCTGCCGCTAAGAAAACAACTTCCACAGCTAATAAAACAACTTCTACAGCCAAGAAGACAACTTCAACAACTAAGAAAACCGCTACCACAGTAAAGAAGCCGGCAGATGCAGAGGAAAAAGCTCCTGCTAAGAAGCCGGCAGCAAAAAAGACTTCTACTGCTAAGAAGTCTGATGATGGTGAGAAGGCTACTGCAAAGAAGCCTGCTGCCAAGAAAACAACTACTAAGAAAACCGAAGAATAATTATTAAAGATTCGTTTATAATCTAAAAAACGGTTGCATACTTATTTTGTGGTATGACCGCAGAGCTTAACCCTAAAGCGGTAGAAATCACAGTTTCTGCCGCTTTGTGTATTTTTTTAGTTAAAGGAGTTATATTTATGAGTTTAGTACCTATGGTAGTTGAACAAACCGGCGCCGGAGAGCGTTCATATGATATTTATTCGCGGTTGCTCAATGACCGTATTATTATGCTTTGTGACCAGGTAAATGACACCACCGCAAGCCTGGTAATTGCACAGATGCTTTATTTGGAGGGCAAGGACCCAGACAAAGATATTTCTTTTTACATTAACAGTCCGGGTGGTTCGGTCTCGGCAGGTATGGCAATTTACGACACTATGAATTATATTAAGTGCGACGTCAGCACAATTTGTATGGGTATGGCAGCATCTATGGGTGCATTCTTGCTTTCTGCAGGTGCTAAAGGTAAGCGCTTGGCTTTGCCTAACAGTGAAATAATGATTCATCAGCCGTTGGGTGCCGCAGAGGGTCAGGCAAGTGATATAATTATCCATGCTAAACATATTGAGCAAACAAGAGAGAAGCTTAATAAA
>JAZSCC010000004.1:0-2438 GCA_045602685.1 Acutalibacteraceae bacterium
ATGAAGATTATATGTTGTCGGTGTGTTGTGTGGATGAAGATTTGAAAGTGATTTCAGCCGAAACAAGCCTTGATATTGTATATGATTTTTTAAGGTTATTATAATGATTGTAGAATGTAGAAAAGCAAAGCTTTCCCACAAAAACACTAAATTTTCATTATACTATTGCACCTTTTGGTTAATTATGTTAAAATAATAAGGTAAGTAATGTAGTAGTCTTTTCGAAAGGCGGACAGCTATGAAGCGTGAAAATATCAGCGAAAGAATAAGGAAAAAGTGGCGCGGTGTAAAACCCGGTTGGCGTTCTTGCGCAATGGTGGGCATCAGCGTTTTTGTGCTTTATATCAGTATCGTTTATTGGCCTGTAGCGGCAAGGGTGATAAAAGGCCTTTTGGTAGCTGCTACCCCTATTTTAATAGGTTGTGTAATTGCCTATCCTTTGAATATTTTAATGTCGTTTTATGAGCGGCATTGGTTCCCAAAATCGGTTAAAAAAGCGGCAGTTAAAAGTCGAAGGCCGGTTTGTTTGGGCTTGGCATTGGTAACCTTGTTGGCTATAGTTGCATTGGTTTTAGGCCTTGTTTTGCCTCAATTTATTGAGTGTATAAAGCTAATCATAAATTATATTCCTGAGGCTACAAGTAATGTTGTGACATTTTTGGAACGGTATCATATTTTAACTGATAAAACGGTTGAATATATTAAGTCTATTGATTGGCAGTCTTGGATATCTAAGGCGTTTTCTATGCTTACCAGTGGTATCGGTAATGTTGTTGAGGTTGTATTCCTGACCTTAACTTCGGTTTTCTCGGGTGTTATTACTGCAGTGTTGAGTATAATTTTTGCAGTTTACGTATTGGCGGGCAAAAATAAGCTCTCAAATCAAATTAACCGTGCAATGAAGCATTATTGTACAGATAAATTTTATAAAAGAACCAGATATGTAGTTGAAATTTTCGACGATTGTTTTCATAAATATATTGTCGGGCAGTGTGTTGAAGCAGTGATATTAGGTGTACTTTGCACAGTGGGAATGTTAATTTTACAGTTGCCTTATGCCCCTATGATAGGAGCATTGGTCGCCTTGACGGCTTTGGTTCCCATTGCAGGTGCTTATATCGGTGCGGGTGTCGGCGCATTCCTTATCTTGATGGAGTCACCGATAAAAGCCTTCATATTTTTGGTTTTCATAATTATACTTCAACAGTTGGAGGGTAACCTGATTTATCCTAAGGTCGTGGGTACGTCTATCGGTTTGCCGGCCATTTGGGTTTTGGCGGCAGTTACGGTTGGCGGCGGTGTTTTAGGTGTCGGCGGTATGCTTTTGGGCGTACCTTTGGTTGCAGCACTTTACAGAATTGCTCGCAATGATATAAACAATGATAGCAATGTAAAAATGAAAATCTCAAAGGGAGATGTCAAAGATGCTGAGCAAGGTAAAAACGCAGACTGAAACAGCTGTGCAAACAACCAACTGTTCAAATAAAATTTTTACTGTTCCAAATATATTGTCGTTTATTCGCTTGGCAATGATTCCGATTATTGTATACAGTTATTTGTCTTTTGAAAACGGTATTATAACTGCGGTTTTGCTGTTTTTATCGGGATTAACAGATGCTTTAGACGGCTTTATTGCACGTAAATTTAATATGATTAGTGAGTTGGGCAAGGCTCTTGACCCTATTGCTGATAAATTAACTCAGTTGGTTATGCTTTTATGTTTGGTCAGTCGTTTTCCGTTTATTTTAGTTGCATTTATCGTTTTGATAATTAAAGAGTTTTTTAACGGTCTGGGCAATTTGAAGCTTATTAACACTACAGGACATGTTCACGGTGCATTGTGGCATGGAAAGCTTTGCACGATACTGCTTTATGCCGTAATGATTTTACATTTACTTTGGTATAATATACCTGCCGTTGTTTCGTACTTAATGGTTTCGGTTTGTATTGTCGTTATGATAATATCATCGGTGCTTTATACTTTAAGAAATTTCAAATATAGAAATAGATAATTTTACAACAATTTTTCAGTCGCTCGAGGTTTGCTTCGGGCGATTTTTTCTTTTTATGTTTTGTCTCTTTATAACGTCAATTATCATAATATGTATGGGTGGTATTATATAATATCCGCTCGGCGTGACAGGGATTAAACACTGTTACATTATTGTTAAATTAAACGGAGGGATAAAAATTGAATAAGGTTAAATTTATTACCACTACTTCAACTTTCAGTAATAAAGGCCGTGAGATATTAATGAAAAACGGCATACTTGCGGAAATAAAAAAGGTTCAGGGCGGAACGGCTGCAGGTTGTTTATTTGGCATATCTGTGCCGGCTATAGATGCTCAAAAGGCAAAGCAGCTCTTAGAAGAAGGGAAAATAAGAATTATAGCAATAGAATAAAGGAGGTGAGGAAGTGATATATTTTGATAATGCG
>JAZSCC010000005.1:0-3408 GCA_045602685.1 Acutalibacteraceae bacterium
TTTGAGGATGTGTTTTAAGAATGAAAGCAGTTTTAACCGTAGTCGGCAAGGATACTGTCGGCATTTTAGCGAAGGTTTCTTCTAAATGTGCCGAGTATAACGTAAATATTCTTGAGGTATCACAGTCAATTTTGCAGGAGATGTTCTGTATGATTATGGTTGGCGATGTTGATAAGCTAAATGTACCTTTCGGTGAATTTTCGGATGCGATGTCAGCTTTAGGAAAGGAAATTCATATGTCGGTTAATGTTATGCATGAAGATTTGTTTAACTCAATGCATAGAATTTGATAACAAAGGTTTGAGGTATTAAAATGTTAGAAACCAGAGATATTTTAGAAACGATACAGATGATTCAGGATGAAAATCTTGATATTCGTACCGTTACAATGGGTATTTCCTTGCTTGATTGTATTGACAGTGATATAGATAAGGCTTGTGAGCGTATTTATGGAAAAATTACCCGCAAGGCTGAAAGATTGGTGCCTGTTTGTCAGGAAATCGAAAAGGAATTGGGCATCCCCATCATTAATAAGCGTATTTCGGTAACACCTATTGCTATTATTGCTGCTGCATGTCGTTCCAAGGATGTTGTCAAGTTTGCCGTTACTTTGGAAAAGGCTGCAAGAGCGGTTGGAGTTAATTTCATCGGCGGGTATTCCGCCTTGGTTCAAAAGGGCTTTGCCGCAGGTGACCGTGAGCTTATTGAAAGTATTCCGGAGGCTTTAAGCATTACCGACCATATTTGTTCGTCGGTTAATATCGGTTCAACAAAGACAGGAATTAATATGGATGCGGTGGCTTTGATGGGCAAGGTGGTTCGCGAAACTGCCGAAAAAACTGCTGACCGTGAATGTATCGGTGCTGCAAAGCTGGTCGTTTTCTGCAATGCGCCTGAGGATAACCCTTTTATGGCAGGTGCGTTTCACGGCCCCGGAGAGCCGGATTGTGTTATTAACGTCGGTGTTTCGGGACCCGGTGTTGTACGTGCTGCTTTAGCACGCCCCGAGGCGAGTGGGCTTGACCTTTCGGGTGTTGCTGATTTGATTAAGCGTACCGCGTTTAAAATTACCCGTATGGGCCAGTTGGTTGCTCAAAGAGCAAGTCAACGTTTGGGTGTTCAGTTTGGAATTGTTGATTTATCATTGGCTCCGACACCGGCAGTTGGTGACTCGGTGGCACATATATTGGAAGAAATCGGTTTGGAATCGGTCGGTGCTTGCGGCACCACTGCCTGTCTGGCGATGCTTAATGATGCCGTTAAAAAGGGTGGTGTTATGGCTTCAAGTCACGTCGGGGGACTGTCCGGTGCATTTATTCCTGTAACTGAGGATGCCGGTATGATTGATGCTGCACGCTCGGGCGCACTTACAATTGAAAAATTAGAGGCTATGACAGCGGTTTGTTCGGTTGGTCTTGATATGATTAACATTCCGGGCGACACACCCGCTGAGGTTATTTCGGCAATTATTGCCGATGAAGCCGCAATCGGAATGGTTAACTCCAAGACAACCGCTGTTCGTGTAATTCCTGCTATAGGCAAAAAAGAGGGCGAGGAGCTTAACTTCGGCGGTTTATTAGGCTCAGGTCCGGTTATGCCGGTAAACCGCAATTCACCGTTGAAATTTATTTCACGCGGCGGACGAATACCTGCGCCGTTACAAAGTCTTAAAAACTGATTTTTAATTGAAAGCTAATTCTAAGCCGACCGTTTTTCTTCATAAAGTAAGGTGGTCGGCTTATTTTATAAGTCAAAACTTTAATAAATCAAGCATTTGCATTAATAAAATTAAGTTTTAAGACTTTTTGCTTGACTTAATTTAATTATTTTAGTAAAATATTGCACAATATTTAAAAATATTAAGAAAACGCCTTGTGAAGCGATTAAAAGAAAGAGGAAAATATGACCGAAAACAAATTTAATATTCCCGAGGGCTATTTTGAGTCTTTGTGTGCAGAATATCGAAAGCACAATAATATTCCACCCTCGGACTATGAAAAATACAGCGTAAAAAAGGGGTTAAGAAACGCTGACGGCACAGGTGTTTTGGCCGGTATGACCAAAATTTGCAACGTTCACGGTTACCTGCTTAACGAGGGTGAACGTATGCCTATTGAGGGTGAGCTAACCTATCGCGGTTATAATATTACCGATTTGGTCGATAATTGCTTAAAAGAAAATAGGTTTGGATTTGAAGAGGTTGCTTACCTTCTTATGATAGGCAAGCTTCCATCTAAAGAAGAATTGGCAGAGTTTAATACCGTTGTAGGCTCAATGCGTCTGTTGCCGGATTATTTTGCTGAGGATATGATTTTAAGACTCCCAAGCCGTAATATTATGAGCAATCTTTCGCGTGCTGTTTTGGCTTTATCTCCGTTCGATGAAAGAGCCGATGACAATTCGATAGAAAACAATCTTCGTCAGAGTTTGGAGTTGTTTGCCCGTTTTCCGATTATTGTTGCTTACGCTTATCAGGCTAAAAAGCATTTTTACGACAAGGAAAGCCTTTATATGCATTTTCCAAAACCGGAATTGTCTACGGCCGAGAATATTTTACATATTATTCGTCCCGACAGCAGTTATACCGAGGAAGAGGTACATTTGCTCGACCTGGCATTAATGCTTCACGCCGAGCACGGCGGTGGCAATAACTCGACCTTTACTACGCGTGTGCTTACTTCTTCGGGAACCGATATTTATTCGGCTATTGCCGGTTCGGTAAGTTCATTAAAGGGTCCCAAGCACGGCGGTGCTAACATTAAAGTTGTCGAGATGATGGACGACATCAAGGCAAACGTTAAAAATTGGGATGATGAGCAGGAGATTGCTGATTATCTGCGTAAAATCTTGCGTAAAGAGGCATTTGATAAGACCGGTCTTATCTACGGTATGGGCCATGCAATTTACACCTTATCCGACCCAAGAGCCGTTCTCTTACGCCGCAGTGCCGAAAACCTGGCTATTGAAAAGGGCAGAATGGGTGAACTGAAACTTATGGATAAAATCGCCGAACTTGCACCTAAGCTTTTCGATGAGGTAAAGGGCAGTGGCAAGGTCATCTGTCCTAATGTCGACTACTATTCCGGTTTTGTATATTCAATGCTTGGACTACCGGTAGAGATGTATACTGCCTTGTTTGCCATTTCACGTGTCTCGGGTTGGTGTGCTCACCGCGCAGAGGAGTTGAGTACCGGCGGCAGAATTATCAGGCCGGCCTATAAGAGTGCTGTACGTCCGAAGGAATATTTGGCTATTGAAAATCGTGAATCCTCTAAGGAAAGTATTGATGTTTTATCGGAAATCAAGCATTTATTTTAAATCTTAAATACTTCTTGACAAAGTAGACATAATATGTTATAGTATTTAAAACCAAGATTGAAGAAAAGGAGAGTGGGGCGACCCGCTCTT
>JAZSCC010000006.1:0-1849 GCA_045602685.1 Acutalibacteraceae bacterium
GTAACAATACCAATCTTAGATATACCTGCGTTTACAAGATTAGAAAGTGAAAAATCAATAATACGGTAACGACCGCAGAAGGGAAGCGAGCCCATTGAACGCTTTTCGGTCATTTCACCCATTAAATCATCATGAGTATTGGGGAATATTATTCCCATACAGGTGTTCTTTCTCATTGCTTGTCACCGTCCTTAATGTTTTCTCTAATCATAACTCCGGCACTTACCTTTGCATTTTTGCCGACATAAAGCCCTGCACCGATAACCGAAACGCCCCATTTTGTCAGGTCGGCTACATCTTCGGGGCGTTCGCCGATTGAAGCACCTTCATCAATAACACAATTTTCGGCAACGATGGCATACTGTACTGAGGCGTTTTTCTTTATGGTAGTACCCGGCATAATTAGTGAGTCCTTAACTACTGCACCCTCTTCTATGGTGACGCTTTCAAATAAAATTGAGAAATCAACCGTACCGGAAACGTCACAGCCTTCTGTAATAAGTGAGTTTTGGACCTTTGCCGTGTTGGCAATATACTGGGGCGGAGCATTGGGGGTTCTGGAATAAATTCTCCATTTAGGGTCAGAAAGGTCAAGTTCAACCTTAGGATTAAGAAGGTCTAAGTTGGCCTCCCAAAGTGAGTCGATTGTACCGACGTCCTTCCAATAATCTGCAAAACGGTATACGACCATTTTTTGTTTATCATTAAGCATATTCGGAATAATGTTTTTGCCGAAGTCATTAGAGGAATTGGGGTCGGCCTCATCCTCCTCAAGATACTTCTTCAGCTTATTCCAAGAGAAAACATAAATACCCATAGATGCCAGGTTTGATTTAGGCTCTTTAGGCTTCTCCTCGAATTCATATATAGTGCCGTCTGCATTTGCGTTCATAATTCCAAAACGGGAGGCCTCCTCCATGGGAACCTCAATAACTGCAATGGTACAGTCGGCGCCGGTTGCCTTGTGTTGTTCAATCATTTCACTGTAATCCATTTTATAAATATGGTCTCCGGAAAGTATGAGAACAACTTCGGGGTCATAACGTTCAATAAACGGTATGTTTTGGTAAATTGCATTTGCAGTGCCTTTGTACCAATCTCCGCCTTTATTGTTTTGGTAGGGCGGTAGTATATGCACACCGCCGTTAGAACGGTCTAAATCCCGAGGCTTGCCTGAACCGATGTAGTCATTTAACTCAAGCGGTTGGTATTGGGTGAGAACACCTACAGTATCAATACCTGAATTAATACAGTTGGAAAGGGGAAAGTCAATAATACGGTATTTACCGCCGTACGGAACGGCAGGCTTTGCAATTCTTTGAGTGAGTATACCTAATCTGCTACCTTGACCGCCTGCTAAAAGCATGGCGACACATTCTGTTTTTTTCAAAACTTGTCACTCCTCTTGGTTGTTTTATTTAAAGCTTTGACCGGTTTTAATTTGCTTTTAAGCTTGTAATACATAACCGACATTGCCGGAATTGTAAACTCACCTGACTGTGAAAAACTGTGCATAGGCTGTAAATCGGTTTTAATTAGTTTTTTAACCTCAACTCCGTCACCGCCGAAATCGACACTGTCGGTATTGAAAACAAGCTCATATTCGCCGTATTCAGGCAATCCTAATCTATAGTTTTCACGTGCTACGGGGACAAAGTTACAAATGGCATAAATGTCGTTACCGTCGCAGTCTGAACGTTTAAATGCAATAATACTTTGGTCGCGGTCGTCGTTGGAAATCCAGGAGAAACCCTCCCACGAATAGTCAATTTGCCATAAAGCAGAGGTGTCCTTATAGAACTTATTTAGAGATTTAACGAATTCAAGCATTTGCTTATGTTTATCATAG
>JAZSCC010000007.1:0-8541 GCA_045602685.1 Acutalibacteraceae bacterium
ATGAACAGGCTTTCTTGAGGAGAGCAAATCGCCTGCGTAGGTATGTATGTTGTTCATATATATGGCGGTATAGCTCAGCTGGCTAGAGTACTCGGTTCATACCCGATTGGTCGTAGGTTCGAATCCCACTGCCGCTACCAGTTTCCAACACACTTACCTACTAAGGTGTTATATAAAAGGGCTTTAAGCCCCTCATATATGGCCCGGTGGTCAAGCGGTTAAGACACCGCCCTTTCACGGCGGTAACACGAGTTCGATTCTCGTCCGGGTCACCAGAAAACAAAGACACTCATCAAAAGATGGGTGTCTTTCGTTTTGTGCGAAGCATCAGAGAATCGAACAGAGCACGAACGAAGTGAGAATAACAGTCCTGTGGACTGTTATGGTGCTCGCGTGCGTGCCGACGGGGGATTTATCCCCCCTATGGGCGATTCTCGTCCGGGTCACCATAAAGCAAAAACGCTCATCAAAAGATGGGCGTTTTTATTAATGGCTACAATATAGGGACAAAAATAAAAGCAAAGGCACTTATGGCAAAAAAACATAAGTGCCTTTTTTACAGACCGCAAAATCAATTCATATTGTTTTTTGTGCTTGTGGAATTTGAATTTCTCCCTCGCTTTTTTCAAAAGCCTTTATTTCTTGTCTTATCAAATAAAGTATTTCTCCGTTTGCTGAACGACCGTAATATTTTGAGATATAGTGTAGTTTATAGTGAAGTTCCGGGCCAATTTCTATCCCAATATGCTTATTGTTTTTATTTCTCATAAAAAATCTCCAAAAATCTTAATATAAGTATATTTTAAGATTATTTTGTGGTATAATATTGTAAGTATACTTAAATTAAGTATACGGAATATTTGTTAGGAGTTTTTATGAAAATTGCGGTTGTTGGTTCAAGGAACGTTGCTGTATCTGATATTGGTAAATATATTTCAAATGCAGAGGAAATTGTTTCGGGCGGTGCCGTAGGTGTTGATTATTATGCTGCAGAATATGCAAAGGAAAACGGTATAAGGTTAACAGAGTTTCTACCGCAGTACGAGCGATACGGTCGAGCTGCGCCTATCGTAAGAAATAAGGAAATAGTGGATTATTCAGATAAAATCATTGCATTTTGGAATGGAAGTTCAAAAGGTACGTTGTCTGTTATAAAATATGCTCAAAAAACAGGAAAGCCTTGTGAGATTATTATCTGTAAGTAAATTATTGTGTCTTTAATTAAGTCAATGGTTGTAAAGAAAAACGGACGAGGAATTTAGCAATTCTTCATTCTTTTCCTGTCGGTAGGTAACGTATTCTATTATATTTCAAAAACTGTCCTTTAGAGTACGTCCCCCTAAGATGTGCTTGTCATAAGGATGATAAAAACCTCGACGAATTTCGTCGAGGTTTCTTATGCTTATCAAATAAAAGAAAGAAAAAGTGATATTTCCCTTTTTTGTCGTAGTGATGTTTTATTCACCCCAAACTCGCGAAGCGAATACCTCTCGGCGTTAGCCGAATATCACTGCAAATCAATATAACTCGCCGTAAGGCGAATATAACTGAGGCACACTTCCCTTAGGAGTGTGCCTCTTCGGAATGTCTGTTTTTTTATTGTACCAAATTATTAATCCTCAACCTCAACTATAAGGTTTTTGAGTTCAGCTTTGGGAAGTGTAATAAACGGGGTATTGTTTACGGGGTTGATTTCGGTTGCAACCTCTTTGCCGTTAACCAGATAACGACGTTTGCCTATACCCTTGTTACTATATTTTACCTTTATCGGCTCGTTTTTAACAACAATATCAACCTCTGCATCATCGGTCATCATTGTTGCAGGCACTTCAATCCTCAAACCATCAAGATTAGGTCTGATACCAAAGCCATACTTAACCATGCCTTTTACAAGCACCGTTCCGCTACCGGTAAACCAGTCACCTGCCGACTCGCCGTTCATATTATAATACGGATTATCCAAATAAGAGTTGGGCATTGCAAAAGCAGTAAGGCTGGGCTCGTCATGGGAAATTACCATTGAGGTTTCAAGCTGTTTCCATGCATACTCGCTTTCACCCATCACAAACAATGCACAAATTGAGAAAAGGCTGGCGTGAACATATGCACAGGCGTTTTCGGCATTGCCGGGTAAAATGGTTGCAATTCTGCCAACACCGGGAGATTCGGGTCGGAACTTGGGCCACAGTGTCATAATACCAAAGCGAGAATCAAGACTCTTAATGGCATCAACCGCGGTATCCTTCAGGCTGTCATCTTCATTAATAATGCCGGAAATTGCATAAAACGCGTTCGACGCAAAGCTTATTCTGTCGTCGCCGTCAGGGTCATTAAAGCTTCCGATAAAGTAGGACAACTTATCTCCCCAACCATGAACAAGACGTTTTTCGCCCTTTTCATTAGTCTGAACTGCATACTTGAAGAAGCCTTCACGAATACCGTTTCGAACGTTCGCGTACAGAGGAATTTTATCCTCCGACTTGCCAATGTGTGACAGGATTTCACTCATCTCGCTCAAGCAACGGTATAACTGCAATGTCGCCATAATCGAAACGCCTGAACCAAAGCGGTCGCGTCCGTCAGACACAACACCGAGTCCGTCAATAGAATCATTCCAGTCACCATACAGAATTCTAAGACAGTTTGTGCCATATTCCCTGTCAATGTTACTTATAAGATAATCTACAATCAGAAGCATATGGTCTAAAAGAGTGTCCTCTTTGTCACAGGGTGCTGCTGTGCCATGATATACGGTCGGCAATATGTAATAACCGCAAATCTCGTCCAAAATCGAGTAGTCCTCTGTATATGCCAAATAGGTATAAACCGTATCAATCATCCAAAGACCCTGGTCAATGAAGGGTCGCGAGTCAATCTTAGGCATAATGGACTTATCCTGCGGAACCGTAAACTGTCTGGGCGGTCTGCCTGACGGGTCAATATAACCGTATGCCGCAACAATCTGCTTACGTGCGGTCTCGGGATTCCAAATCAAAGCACCCTCAAGCTGTTGGAAAACATCACGGACACCAAGCAACGGTCCGGCATAGCATTTACCGAAAGCGCAAAACGAGGTCTGGCGCTGAACGGTACGCAAAAATCTTGTTAAAACACGTGGGTCTAACTTGCCTTTCCAATCCTTAAAGTTAATATTAAGCTTCTCAACCGACTTGATTTCGGCCGCCTCAAGCTCTTCGATTTCCTTTTCAAAATTACCGTTTGGTAAAGAGGTGTCGTTTGCAAGAGCCTTGGCACTTTCAAAATTACGGACAATCGTAAACGAGTGGTCAAGGCGAGCCTCTTCACCCTGTTTTAAGGTGAAATGTACCATTTCAGCGGCAAGCGGCAATTCAACGCGCTTGGTCATACTTTCCTGACGCTCAAACTTACCGGTTTTTAATGACAAACCATTAAAGCAAGTACGTCCGCTGGCGCCTGCAAAATCACCCATAGAGGTCGTCTTGTAAACGTCGGCAGCATTATCACTCCGGCGGCAATTTAATACCATATAGCTATGGCTGTGGTGCTGCGTATGGAATATAAAGTTGCCATTTTCTAGCCTTTGAGTGTCACGGCCGTTCTTAGACCAAAAATCCTCTGATTCGCTGAAACGAAGCATTGCCTCATAAAACGCCGAAAGATATATTTTTTGCTCCTTTTCGGATTTGTTCACTGCACTTAAGGTGAAATTGATTCTCTTGTCCTTATCAACAAACATCCGGGCACAAAAAGCCAAGTCATCTGTATCGGCAATATAATATACAGCCTCGGGTGAGTAAACGGTATAATGGTTAACCTCTACCGGAGTAAACGTCTGAGAGTTTGCCTCGGTTGCCGAAATCGGATAAAAACCGTCCTTAAAAGGAATACCCATAAAGAAGCCCATTGGCGAGTTTTCGTCGGTATATGACGGGCGAAAAACGGTAAAATCACTCTCGTTTGCAGTGATGTAACCGTTATGTGAAGCCCAAACCGTAAGACCATCACGCAAATACGGGTACCTTGAAACGCCTTTGCGTCTAACGCCTGACAAAATCAGGTCGTCATCCATAAAAAACGTATTGCAAGGCAATTTAAGAGCGTTGTCTTTATCGGCAAGCAAAGTGTTAATTTGATTTAACAGCGAACATAGTTTTTCCTTCATAAAAAATCTCCTTTTTGCTTTAAAGTGGAGTCACCTTTGCTATTATACCATTTACATTACATACTGTCGAGAACTTTTTTCGATATTTGTAATTATTTTGGCAATTTTTACTTTAACAAAAATTTTTGACAATGTTTTGCTTGGCGTTTTAGTTGTTTTGGGGTTTTACATAAATAAACCTGTTGTTGTAAAAGGACGAATGCCGTGATATTTGTTCGTCAAACTTTTCAGTGCCCATTTCCTCTAACAACGTTGGTTTATCAGAGAAAAGATTTGTGCCCAACCCCAAACGGTTGCCCTCGATTTCACAGCCGACAGAAGCAAGTATCGTGGGGAATAAATCCAATGCTGAAAACTGTCGGTTTTTGCTTTTTACGGCAACTGCCGACGAGTTTATTATGCAATTATACACGCGTCGTTCATAACCCGAATCAACGTTGCGGGTGATATAGCCGGAATCCATTGTTTCGTGGTCGCCTGTAATAACAATAACGGTGTTTTCATAAAACGGCTGAACCTGTAGCCATTCAATAAATTCTGCTAACTGACGGTCGGCACACGCAAACACGTTTTCATATTGTTCTGAATATTCATCTTTACATTCACTGCAAACATATCCGTCAATATGATGTGTATCAACGGTTTTTATAGTAAACGAAAACGGTTGGTCACCTTTGGCAATTTCGGTTAATGTCTGTTTGGCGTATTTGTACAGCAGTTTGTCCTCATATCCCCACCAAACCTTATATCCCTCAGGGAACAATCCGTCATCACGTGCGGCATAATAATCATAAATCTTATTAACACCGTGCTGAGTATAATACACATTGCTGTTTGCAAAGTGTGAATCACAACCCATCATAACCGCTTGATAATATCCGTTATCTCTTAAAACCTCATAAAGTGTCGTTGCCCCCGGCAAAAAACTGTTTTTACCATAAGTATTATCTTGAAGTTCAAGCGGCACCTTTAAAGGCAGTCCTGTTGTATGAGCAACCATTGCTCCGGCAGTCCAGGTTGTGCCGGACACCTTAATAGAGCCTCCTACGTTGTCGGTATCCGAAAAGTTTATATTGTTTTTTGCCAGTTCAAAAAGACTTGGAATAAGGTTATAATCCAAAGCACCGCCTTCTTCTTTGCTCATAAAGGTGGTTTCCAATGACTCAACCGAGATAAGAATCAGGTTTTTCTTCTCCTCGGGAAATAAAATTTCAACCGAATCAGGACTGACGTATTCACGGTCAAAAATGAGTGTGGACTGTGACTGATTAATTAAATAGCGAACAAAATTAATCCCTATGGCCGCCTGAAAAACCAATATAACCGACAGTATTACGGCAATAAGAACCTTAACCTTTCTTTTAAACGGAAATATATTAAGTTTTAAACGGTTAAATGCGGTAACCGTAATAACTCGTTCAAAGCGGAAGAAAACAAGCCACACAGTAGACGCACTAAACAAAACCGCCGGTAACACTCCGCCTTTCAGATAACTCGTTATAAGGCCTGTTTGCACGCCGTCCATACCGCTTGTCAGAGTAAAAACAACCGACTCAAACCCGGTATCGCCGTAAGTGGCTTTATACCAAGCCACAGAAAAAAACACCAAGTAACTCAATACCAGCAAAGCCGCACAAACAAAAACCGTTTGCGGTTTTGGGTTACGGCGCTCATTCTTGTCCGTTTTTCTGCTCATCGTTTTCCTCTGTAATGCAAACTGTAATTTTTTTGGTCAGCAACGACTCAACAATTACCAGAACCGCTGCAATCGACAATGCCATTATAAGATAACGTATTGCTACATCCGGGGTCATATCGGCCGCCGGCGAAGCTAACAACTCGGCCGAAGTACCGGTTACTAACCACTTTACAGCAAAAACCACCCCGTTTATAATTACCGAATTCATGCAAAAACGATAAATCCATAACTTTAGATTTAAATTTTGTTTGGTTACACTTTCAAAAAACCAGACCGACAACACCGCGGGAAAAAATATACAAATCAAGCTTATCATAATGCACCTCATCAACACATTTCGTTAAAATCATTATAACAAAATTTTAAAATTTGTCAACGAACTATCTGTTAACGAACAAACAGAGGAAACCGACGGCTTCCTCTGTTTCACTGTTTACAACATTAATGTTTATTTTACGGACGAAGTCTGTCTCTGTCACGGGGGAAAGCGGTTGCCTGCTTGATGTTGTCCAGTCCTAAAATGTTTTGGACAATTCTTTCAAGTCCCAGTCCCATACCGCCGTGAGGAGGCATGCCGTACTTGTGCATGGTAAGGTAATCCTCAAACTGTTCAATATCCATACCGCGCTTCTTCATCTTCTCTACCTGCTGGGCATAGTCGTGAATACGCTGACCTCCGGTGGTAACCTCCAGACCGTTAAGCAACATATCGAAACTTAAGGTGAATTTGGCATCGGCAGGGTCTTCCATTGCGTAGAAAGGACGCTTTACAGTAGGATAATGTGTTACAAAAACGATAGGCGTATTGTACTCTTTCAAGAAGTATTCGCCAAGCCACTTTTCCTCTTCAGGCGCAAAGTCAGGCTCTAACAACGCACGCTTGCCCTGCTCTCCGGGGTGATGGTCAGCAAACAACTGCTTTGCTTCCATAAACTTGATTTTTGGGAATGTGGTAAGTTCGGGCAATCTTGCATCGCGGCCCAAATACATCTCAAGTTCGGGAGCATACTGCTCATTCAAAACCTTAAACATATATTGAAACATTCTTGCTTCTAATTCCATTAAATCCTCAAAAGAATTAATAAAGCCCATTTCAAGGTCTAGTCCCTGGAACTCATTTATGTGACGGTTGGTGCTGTACTTTTCGGCACGGAAAACCGGACCTACGGTATAAACCTTCTGGAATACGCCAACCATAATTTGCTTATACATCTGCGGGCTCTGGTTCAAATATGCCTTGTTGCCAAAGTAATCAACCTCGAACATATCGGCTCCGCCCTCGGCGCCCGACTCTACCATTTTCGGCGGAACAAACTCGGTAAAGCCTTCCTCACGCAAGAATGAACGGAAAGCATACTGAACTCCGTCAGCAATCTTTAAAATTGCACGGATTTTAGGATTGCGGAGGGAAACTATTCGGTTGTCAAGCAAGGTGGCGAGGTTTAATTTCTCCATCTTACGGTCATTACCTATTTCAACCGGCGGGATTTCAGCCTTACCGGAAATACGTGTCATGTCGTCAATACGGATATCAAAACCTAAACGGCTACGCTCCTCAACAATTAAAGTGCCGTCAATAACAACACATTCCTCAACCGAGAAATCCTTAACATCGATAGCCGATTTCCCCTCTTCCCAAATGCACTGGAACTGCTGTCTTGCAGTACGGATAATAACGAAAGCAAAACCACTCATTTCCTTAATTCTGTGGATTGTGCCTTTAACGGTGACTTTATCGCCATCTTTGATGGAACCTGTCTTAAAACCATCTATAACATAAGCTATCTCGGTGGTATCAATTTTCTTTTCGGTGTTCAAAAATTCCATTAGTCTTTCCTCCTCGAATTATAATTTGCTCAATTCTTCTGCTACTACTTTATTAACTGTATCAGGCTTTGCCTTGCCTCTTAACTGTTTCATAACCTGACCGACAAAGAAGCCTACAACCTTGGTCTGTCCTGCCTTATACTGCTCGACGGTGTTAGGGTTGTTACTGAATACAATTTTTACTGCCTCACGAATGGCGTCGGTATCGTCAACCTGCTCTAAGTTGTTGTCTTTAATGTGCTTTTCAAGGTCAAAATCACCCTCAGAAAAGAACATTTCCTCAAAAACAACCTTGCCAGTCTGCTTATTAATGCGGTCTGCAAGTACGATTTTTACAAACTGTGCGAACAGCTCTGCCGAAAGAGTAATGTCCTCAGGCTGAACGCCCTTTTCGTTCATAAAATACATAATCTGGCTCATAATCCAGTAGCGTACCTCTTTTGCGTCACCGCACAAAGCCACCGTATCCTCAAACAACTTTGCCAAATACTTTGAACCGGCGATAATTTCAGCATCGGCCTTGGCAATGCCAAACTCTGCCTCGTAGCGTTTTACCTTGTCAGAGGCAAACTCGGGCATAGTGTCGGTATATTCTTTAATGGTCTCATCGGCAATAGAAATCGGCGGGATGTCAGGCTCGGGGAAGTAGCGGTAATCCTGAGCGTTTTCTTTTGAACGCATCGCAAAGGTTTTGCCCTTGTTATCATCCCAACGGCGTGTTTGCTGAATGATTTTTTCTCCCTTTTTGATAGCCTCGATTTGACGTGCAGATTCATAATTGATTGCGCGTTCAATAGCTTTAAAAGAGTTGATGTTTTTCATTTCGGTACGGGTGCCAAACTCTTCTGAACCCAAAGGTCTTACAGAAAGG
>JAZSCC010000008.1:0-6555 GCA_045602685.1 Acutalibacteraceae bacterium
GATACCTACCGTGCAGGCGGTGCCGGCGGTCAGCACGTTAATAAAACTGAGTCGGCTATACGAATTACTCATTTGCCTACCGGTTTGGTGGTTGAGTGTCAGGATGAACGAAGTCAGTATAAAAATAAGGATAAGGCGATGAAGGTTTTGCGTTCGCGGCTTTACGAGCGTATGGTTCAAGAACAAAATGATGCCATTGCAAGTGACCGTCGTGCGCAGGTTGGTACCGGTGACCGTTCTGAGAGAATCCGAACCTATAATTTCCCGCAAGGACGTTTGACCGACCACAGAATAGGTCTTACGCTTTATAAATTAGACCAAATTATGAACGGTGATTTAGATGAGGTTATTGATGCGCTTATAACTCATTACCGCACCGAGCTTTTAAAGGCACAAGAGGAACAGTGATAGATATGGAAACTCTGCGTTTGGCTGTTTTTGATATAAAAAAGGATAGAGAAAATCTAAATAAAGCGGCCGAGTTGCTCAAAAACGGCCGTTTGGTTGCTATTCCGACCGAAACGGTCTACGGCCTTGCCGCCAACAGCTTTGACGAAGTGGCCGTAAAGTCAATATTTGAAGCAAAGGGGCGCCCTCAGGACAATCCTTTGATTGTGCATGTGTCAGATATGGATATGTTTCAAGAGGTAGTCGGTCAATTGCCTGAAAAGGCATATGAGTTGGCCCGTAAATTTTGGCCGGGGCCTTTTACAATGGTTTTGCCGAGAGGCGAAAAAATTCCGGCCTCGGTTAGTGCAGGGCTTGATACGGTTGCTGTGCGTATGCCGGAAAACCCGGTTGCCCGTGAACTGATTAAGGTCAGCGGTGTGCCGTTGGCGGCACCGTCGGCTAACAGGTCGGGCAGTCCCAGCCCTACAACTGCCGACCACGTTTTAAATGATTTAGACGGCAAAATTGATGCAGTTGTTGTATCCGGTCGCAGTGAAGTTGGCGTTGAATCTACCGTTATAACGCTTTGTACAAATCCGCCCAAGCTTTTAAGACCGGGCGGTGTAACCTTAGAACAATTAAAAGAGGTTTTGCCTGATATCGAGGTTGATAAAGCCGTTTTGGCCGAGCCGGAAAAAGATAAACCTGTGGCGTCCCCCGGTATGAAGTACAAGCATTATTCACCCAAAGCCAAGGTTATTATGCTTGAGGGTGATTTTGAGGCTTTTAAGAATTATGTTAATAGCCATAAAGCTGACGGCGTGTTTGCACTTGTTTTTGAAGGCGAGCAAATTGGTTTGAATATACAAACAGTGTCGTTAGGACATAAAGAAAACGACTTAGAGCAGGCGGCAGTTTTGTTTGATGTTTTACGTGAGCTTGATGATAAGGGCTGTAAAATTTGTTATTCCCGTGTACCCCAAAAGAAGGGTGTAGGCTTGGCGGTTTACAATCGGCTTATTCGTGCCGCTGCATTTGAGGTAGTGACGTTATGAAAATAATAGGCTTAACCGGTCCTACCGGTAGTGGTAAAAGTACCGTTGCAAAACATTTTGAGCAAAACGGCGTTGTCGTAATTGACTGTGATTCGGTTGCACGAGAGGTGACCGAGCCGGGCAGTTCGTTATTACCGATTTTAGCCGATACTTTTGGGAAAGACATCTTATCTGCCGACGGAAGTTTGATTCGTAAGGAATTGGCTAAAAAGGCTTTTTCAAGTAAACAAGAAACCGAAAAATTGAATTCTATTATGTTACCTTTTATTGCAAGCAGAATAAAAGAGATGCTGGATTTATTTGAAACTGACGGAGTTGAGCGTGTTATGCTTGACGCACCGACACTTTATGAAAGCGGATTGGATTCAATATGTGATGTTGTTTTAGCTGTATTATGCCCTGAAGATATTCGACGTCAACGTATAATCAAGCGTGACGGTTTAACTGAGGAACAGGCCAAAACGAGACTTTTGGCTTCCAAGCCTGACTCATTCTACAAGAAAAGAGCACAGCATATAGTTGTAAACGATGGCAATATGCAAAAGTTTTCAGATGACATTACAAAAATATACGGAGAAATGATATAATGAAACGAAAACGCAGAGGTGTTCGTAAATTTATTACCGCACTTTTAGTAGTGTCGGCGTTGGTTATTTTGGCGTTGGTAGGGCATAATATAGCAATGAAAAATATGTACCCTATAAAATATCAGAATTTTGCCGAAGCACACGCCTCGGCCTTTGATGTCGAATCGACGTTGGTTTTAGCGGTTATACGTTGCGAAAGCAGTTTTAATCCCGAGGCTGTGTCATCTGTGGGAGCAAAGGGGTTAATGCAGTTGACTGAAGAAACCTTTTACGACGTCAGAAAAATGTTGGGCGACGGCGATGAAATTACCTATGAAACCCATTGGAATGACCCGGATACTAACATAAAATACGGCACAAAATACATTTCGTTTTTAATGAAGTATTATAATGGTGATAAAACAGCTGCATTGGCCGCTTATAATGCAGGCTTAGGTAATGTTAATGATTGGCTGGGTGCAGATAAGCGTTTGGATTTGGATGAAATAGAATTTCCTGAAACAAAGGACTACGTACAAAAAGTATTTGAGTCTCAAAATAATTATAAAAAGCTTTTAGAAAAAGGAGAATGATATATGTCTCAAGTTAAAGACTTAAAGGAAAAACTTTTTTACAACAAAAAAAACGGACTTTTGTCGGACTGTGATATGACAGTTATTAATAACTTTTGCGATGGTTATATGAATTTTTTAAGCAAAGGCAAAACCGAGCGTCTTTGTGTTAAAGAGGCATTGAAAATTGCAGAAAAGGCCGGATTTACAAAGTTTTCTGCCGATAAAAAGTATTCGGCAGGGGATAAGGTGTATGTTAATAACCACTCAAAATCTTTGGTTTTGGCTGTTATAGGAACGGAACCGGTTGAAAACGGCACACATATTGCCGCCGCTCATATTGATTCGCCTCGTCTTGATTTAAAGCCAAATCCGTTGTATGAAGATTCTGAATTGGCATTATTTAAAACTCATTATTACGGCGGAATAAAGAAATATCAGTGGGCCACCGTGCCGTTGGCACTTCACGGTGTTTTTTGTAAAAAAGACGGAACTAAGATTGAGGTTTCTATCGGTGAAGACCCGTCTGAACCGGTATTTGTTGTAACCGACCTTTTACCGCATCTGGCTCAAGACCAGTATAAGCGTACCCCCGGCGAACTTATTAAGGGTGAGGAGCTTAATGTTCTTATTGGAAGTTATCCGTTTAAGGATGATGAGGGCAGTGAGTTAGTTAAACTTAATATCCTTAATATTCTTTTTGAAAAGTACGGTATAACCGAGGAGGATTTTCTTTCGGCAGAGTTGGAGTGTGTACCCGCAGGTAATGCCCGGGATGTTGGTTTTGACCGCTCGATGATTGGCGCTTACGGGCATGATGACCGTGTTTGTGCATATCCGTGTTTAATGGCGGCGGTTGATGTAAACACACCGAAGTATACTTCGATTGTAATTCTTGCCGATAAGGAAGAAACCGGCTCGGACGGTAATACCGGTATGAATTCAAGATTATTGGAGTTCTTTATTGAAGATTTGGCGGCTACTCAAGGTGGCAACGGACATAAAGCATTAAGAAACTCAAAATGTTTATCGGCTGACGTTAATGCCGCCTTTGACCCGACCTTCCCCGATGTTATGGAGCGTAGAAATGCCGCATTCTTAAACTACGGCGCGGTTATTACCAAGTATACCGGTTCACGCGGTAAGGGTGGCACCTCGGATGCTTCGGCTGAGTTTGTCGCTTGGATTAGAAAAATTTTGGATGAGCAAAACGTTGTCTGGCAGACAGGGGAACTAGGAAAAGTTGACCTTGGCGGTGGCGGTACCGTTGCAAAGTATATTGCTAATTTAGGCGTTGATACAGTTGACCTTGGTGTGCCGGTATTATCTATGCACGCTCCGTTTGAGGTTGTCTCAAAGTTTGATGTCTATATGACTTATAAGGCAGTTAAAGCATTATTTGATGCACAATGATATTGATTAATTTAAGACTCTCAAAAACGGGGGTCTTAAATTTTTTGCAGAATTAACGGCATATTAAAAATGGCGCACATTGACAAGATGTACGCTTTGTGATATTCTTATTTTATAGATTTATTTAAAAGGGCGGTGAGAATATGGACGATAAAAAACGTTTAGGAGAAATGCCTGAAAAACTGAAAATCAGCCTGACAGAAAAGGGATTATTGACAGAAGATGCATTGATTTTTGCCGAGTCTGATATGGATACCGATTGTACTTTTCGCCACCGTATTCTCATTTTGACCGAAAAGTCATTTGTTATCGGTACAAATCGCAAGAAAACCGAAAATCTTATTGATTTTTCACCTTTTTCTACCAAACACCGTAAGGCTGATGATTATGATTTTGAAGTGTATGAAATAAACCGTATTTCTTCGGCTACAACTGATGGTTTGGTGGTAGGCGGTGCCTTAAGAATGACGGTTGACGGCGTAGAAAAGCAAATTTTGGCTTTTACAAACTCATATAAGTTCCGTATAAATCGTTTGTGTGAGATTCTTAATTTTATTATCAATAACGAGCAGGTTCTCGAAGAAAAACTTTTTGAAGAAAAAAGGATTGAAAAGTGTCCTAAGTGTGGACACCGTTATCCCGATTCTCAGCGGAAAGTTTGTCCGAAGTGTATGGACAAACGTAGGATTTTTTTAAGGTTAGGGACGTTTTTCAGGCCGTTTATACCTCAAATCGCGGTAATGTGTCTTATGAGTGTTTTAACGGCAGTTATGTCATCGGTTTGGCCGTATTTAAACGGCAGTTTGCTTTATGACGGTGTTTTAGCAAAGGATAAATCAGTGCTGTTTTTGTCTCGGTTACCGTTAAATGACTTTGCGGTGATATTGCTTTTATTGGCACTTACAATGGCCGGCTGTAAGCTGTTACAGCAGGTTTTCGGCATCGTTCAGGGCAGACAGGTGGCAAAGGTTGTACCTACGGTTGTAAGTACAATAAAGAAAAAGGTTTTCAGTGCAATACAGTTGCTTTCGGTGTCATTTTTTACCGGCAAAAGAACCGGCGGATTAATGACACGCATTATGTCGGATGCCAATCAGGTGTCGGATATTTTCATTGACGGCATACCGTATATTTTGCCTAATTTATTTACAATTATTTTTTCGTTCGTTGTAATGTTCAGCACTAACTGGATTTTGGCTTTAACAGCCTGTATTTCGTTACCTATTGCGGCAATCATAAGTGTTTGGCTGAGGCCGAGAATGTGGCATTATAACAGTAAAATGTTTCAAACCTCACGTGATTATCGAGCCAAGGTTAACGATAATCTTTCGGGTGCACGTGTTGTAAAATCCTTCGGTATGGAGAACGAAGAATCTCGCCGTTTAGACATGGAAAATGACCGTGCATATGATTCACAGTACAATGCAATGCGTTTTGACCTTAAATTCACCGCTCTTTACGAGGTTGCCAAGACGATTTCAGCTTTGGCCGTTTGGGGTGTTGGAGTGTGCTTTGTTTTAGGTGTGTTTAAACCGCAAATGACATACGGTGAACTTATAACATTTACCGGTTATGTAGCATTACTTGCCGATCCTGCTAACTTTTTCTCGTATATATTCCGTTGGTGGTCATCATCAATGAACTCGGCTCAACGTATTTTTGAAATTATTGACGCTAAACCGGATGTTGTTGAAACGGCTCAGCCGGTAAAGGTGAAACAAATCAAGGGCGAAATCAAGCTTGAAAACGTAACATTCAAATATGAGGAAAACCGAGAGGTTATAAGGGATGTATCGTTGACGGTGAAGGCAGGCGAAATGCTTGGTATTGTGGGCAAATCGGGAGCCGGAAAATCTACGCTTGTTAATCTCATTACAAGGCTTTATGACCCTAATTCAGGGCATATTTATATCGATGGAATTGATTTAAGAGATATGTCGTTTGAAGAAATAAGGCGGTCTGTTGCATTGGTAAGTCAGGAAACGTACATATTTAAGGGCTCGATTTTTGATAATATTGCCTACGCCAATCCCAATGCCGACCGAAAAGATGTTATAGAGGCTGCTTTTTTGGCAGGAGTTCATGATTTTGTTTGCAAGTTACCTGACGGATATGACACCTATGTCGGAACCGGAGGACGCAGTCTTTCCGGGGGAGAACGGCAGAGGTTGTCTATTGCAAGGGCGATACTTTCAAATCCTAAAATTTTGATTTTGGACGAAGCTACTGCTGCGGTCGATACCGAAACCGAGCGTAATATTCAAAATGCGTTGGAAAGGCTTTCCAAGGGCAGAACAACGTTATCAATTGCACACCGTATTTCTACTTTGCGTAATGCCGACAAGCTGATTGTAATTGAAGACGGCAGAATTGTCGAAAGCGGTACACATAATGAATTAATAAGGGCAGGCGGAACCTATTTTAAGCTTGTGCAGATTCAGAATCAGGCATTAAAATTCCGCAGCATCGGTGAATGAGAGGAGAGGACAAATGTCAGATAATATACTGGAACTTGAAGAAGTCAAGTTGAAAAAGAATCTTGAAATATATAGGCTTACT
>JAZSCC010000009.1:0-5025 GCA_045602685.1 Acutalibacteraceae bacterium
CCCGAAACTATAATGTATATGGCGTTTGTGGCAATAGCCTCCTTTGCTCAACCGAGTTTTGAAATGGGTTATGCAATGAAGTTTTCGCGCATTTTTCTGCTTGTTTTGTCGCAAATCTTTGGCTTTTGGGGCTTTTTTGGCGGACTTCTGGCGGTGCTGTTGCTTGCCGGCTTTTCAAAAACTTTAAGTGGCCGCAGTTATCTCAGTCCCATAATTCCCTTCAGACCTAAGGATTTTGCGAGAATGTTCATCCGTACGGGTATAAGGTATAAGAATCATTAAAATTGGGAGTGAAAAACGATGGAGATTTTTGTTGATTGCTTAAAGGCTTTTCTTGTTGGCGGCATTATTTGCGCTGTTGGGCAAATATTAATCGATAAAACCAAGCTTACTCCGGCAAGAATATTGGTCAGTTACGTTGTAGCGGGGGTTATGTTGACGGCGGTTGGACTATATAAGCCGTTGGTTGATTTTGCCGGTGCCGGCGCAACTGTGCCGTTGACCGGTTTCGGATTTACGCTTGCGACAGGTGTTAAAGAAGCGGTTAAAGAGCACGGGCTTGTAGGGGCACTTACGGGCGGAGTGACCGCGACTGCCGCAGGAATTACTGCAGCCGTACTGTTTGGTTGGTTGGTTTCGATGGTTTCCAAGCCGAAAATGAAATAACAGAAGCGAATGTGTTTCACGTGAAACATCAGGACGGAGTTGTCACAGCGTCCACATAAATTCTGTTTCACGTGAAACATTTTATATTTTGTAGGTTTTCCTCTTTACAAATCGCGTTTGGATTATTATAATATATAATAAACAAAATTAACGGAGGAAACGCTTTGGGCAAGATAATTGCTATAATTAATCAAAAGGGCGGTGTGGGTAAGACTACGACCGCAGTGAATCTGGCTGCAGGGCTAGGTATTTTAGGAAAAAAAGTACTGCTTATAGATGCCGACCCTCAGGGCAATTCAACCAGCGGTTACGGGATTAACCGACGTGAAATAACTGCTTCAAGCTATGATTTACTGGTTTCGGGCGGCAGAGCCAAGGAGTCAATAATTGCCACCGGGTTTAAAAACGTGTCGGTCGTTCCTGCAAACATTGACCTTGCGGGCGCTGAGGTTGAGCTTGTGTCAATAAACGGTCGGGAAAATCAGTTAAAAACCGCACTTTGTTTAGTAAAGGACGATTTTGATTACATATTTATTGACTGTCCCCCATCCTTAGGCTTAATTACGATTAACGCTTTAACGGCAGCTGATTCGTTTTTTGTTCCCTTGCAGTGCGAGTATTATGCTCTGGAGGGACTTTCACAGCTGATAACCACCGTAAAGCGCATAAAAATGGGCTTTAACCCCGATTTGTATTTAGAGGGAGTATTGCTCACTATGTTTGATGGTAGGCTTAATTTGACTCAGCAGGTTGTTGGTGAAATTAAAAAGTATTTTTCAAAGGAGCTTTACAGGACCACAATCCCCCGTGCCGTAAGGCTCTCTGAGGCGCCAAGCTACGGAAGGCCAATACAGTATTATGATGGCAAATGCAAGGGAGCCGATGCATATAATGAGCTGGCAAAGGAATTTATAAAGCGCAACAAAAAGAGATAAATGAGTTTTAATTATATATTGTAAGGAGTGGAGAATATGGCTGTTAAAAAAGGCGGTTTGGGACGCGGAATGGATTCATTGTTTTCTGAAAACACCGTAGAAACCAAGCAAGCGGTTGAATTGAGACTTTCGCAGATTGTTCCCAACCGAGACCAACCGAGAAAAATTTTTGATGATACTGCACTGCGTGAACTCGCAGAGAGCATAAAGCTGCACGGTTTGATACAGCCGCTGATGGTACGCCCTTTAGATGATGGGAGCTACCAAATCGTTGCAGGAGAACGCCGTTGGAGAGCAAGCCGGTTGGCAGGGCTTGAAAAGGTGCCGGTTGTAATTAAGGAAATGGCAGACAGCGAGGTTTGCGAGTTGGCGCTCATAGAAAACCTGCAGCGTGAGGATTTGAATCCTATTGAAGAAGCCGAAGGTTATAAAACCTTGATGGACACCTATTTGTTAACTCAGGAACAGGTTGCAGAGCGTGTTGGTAAATCTCGTTCTGCGGTTGCAAACGCTTTGCGGTTGACTGGATTGAACGCCGCAGAAAAGGAAGCGTTGCAGAAGAAAGAAATCACAGCAGGACATGCCAGAGCGTTGCTTTCAATTCCAGATAAAGAACTGCGCCGTCAGGCTTTCGAGTTGGCTAAAACAGGGGCTTCTGTACGTGAAATTGAACATATTTCAAAACAGCAGGCTGCCGGTATACGAATGAAAAAACCGAGGATAAGGAATAAGACCTACGTTGAAACTGAGGCGGCGTTAGCTGAGCAAATTGGCCGTAAGGTTAAAATTTCCGGCAACGGAAAATCAGGCACATTGCAAATTGAATTTTTTAGCGATGATGACTTGTTTGATTTGGCAAAAAAGATAGCAGGAGAAAAATAAACACAATATATAGTGTTAACAAGGTTACATATAACAATATATAGTGTTTCTAGAATGGAGATATAAAAATGTTAGACATTAAATTTTTAAGAGAAAACCCCGATGTTGTTCGTGAAAACATCAAAAAGAAGTTTCAGGACCAAAAGTTACCGCTTGTTGACGAGGCTATTACCTTAGATGAGCAAAAGAGAACCGCGCAGCGTGAGGCCGACGGACTTCGTGCCGAGCGTAACGCCATTTCCAAGCAAATCGGCGGTTTTATGGCAAAGGGCCAAAGGGATGAGGCCGAGGCTGCCAAGAAAAAGGTTGGCGAGTTTGCTGCACGTCTGGCTGAGTTAGAGGTATTGGAAACCGAACTTGACGAGAAGTTGACCAAGGTTATGATGACCATTCCTAATATCATTGACCCGTCGGTTCCCGTTGGTAAGGATGACAGTGAAAACGTCGAAGTACAGCGTTACGGCGAGCCTGTTGTTCCTGAGTTCCCTATCCCCTACCACACCGAAATAATGGAGAAGTTTGAGGGTATTGACCTCGATAGTGCGCGAAAGGTTGCGGGTAACGGGTTTTATTATCTCATGGGAGACATCGCCCGTCTTCATTCGGCCGTAATTTCCTATGCACGTGATTTTATGATTAACCGCGGTTTCACATACTGTGTACCGCCCTTTATGATTCGTCCAAACGTTGTTACCGGTGTTATGAGTTTTGCCGAAATGGATGCAATGATGTATAAAATTGAGGGCGAAGACCTATATCTTATCGGCACCTCTGAGCACTCAATGATTGGTAAGTTTATTGATACAATTAACCCTGAGGAGAAGCTCCCCTACACTCTTACCAGTTACTCCCCTTGTTTCAGAAAGGAAAAAGGTGCTCACGGAATTGAGGAGCGTGGTGTTTATCGCATCCATCAGTTTGAAAAGCAGGAAATGATAGTTGTATGTAAGCCGGAAGAGTCACCGATGTGGTTTGAAAAGCTCTGGCAGAACACGGTAGACCTTTTCCGTTCAATGGATATTCCCGTAAGAACGCTCGAATGTTGTTCGGGTGACTTGGCAGACTTAAAAGTTAAGTCTATTGACGTTGAGGCTTGGTCGCCGAGACAGAAAAAGTATTTCGAGGTTGGCTCTTGCTCGAATTTGGGTGATGCTCAGGCTCGCCGTTTGAAAATTCGTGTTAAGGGTAAGGACGGCAACTATTTGGCTCACACTCTTAACAATACCGTTGTTGCACCGCCGAGAATGTTGATTGCTTTCCTTGAAAATAATCTTCAAGAGGACGGCTCAATCCGTATCCCCGAGGCACTTCGTCCTTATATGGGTGGTATGGAGAAAATCGTTAAAAGATGATGGGTGTAATATTAGATAAAACCGCATTTCAGTGGCACTTCCCTGTTTCTACAGCTGAGGTTGATATGTTCGACCGATTAAAAATTTCGGCTTTGATGAAACGTCAGCAGGAAATAGGCGAGCTACACTTGGCCCAATTTGGCACAAGTTCTGATAAAATGCGTGAAGAACAAGGTTTTGCGTTTATATTTACCAAAATGAATATAAAGGTGACGCGTTTGCCTGAATCGAAAGAAAACGTCACATTGACGACCTGGTGTAGCGGTTTAAAAGGTGTTCGTTTTACGAGAAATTACGTTTTGTGTGATGGTAGCGGTGCAGTTTTGACCGAGGCAAAAGCCGAGGTAACAACCATTGACCTGAACTCCCGCAAAATTGTAAGACCGAGAGAAATCAACGGATTCGGGGATTTTCTTTATAACGAAGATTTGGAGAATTCTTGTCCGTATCCCGAAAAATTGGCATTTTCAAGCGAGGCGGAAAAAACGTATATCCGAGATGTACGTTTTTCGGATATTGATTTTAACGGTCACGTTAACAATACCGTTTATGCAGACATAAGCTTCGATGCGCTGCCGACTAAAGCTTTTGAAAATTCGATTAAAGGATTTGAAATAAACTTTATCAATGAGGCGGTTTTGGGCGAATCGGTTGAAGTTTTCGTTGCATCAGCCGATGACATCTGGATGATTTCCGGAAAAACCGACGCTCACGATTGCTTTGCAGTGAAATTGACGTTTTAAATTTAAACCCGCACCAAAAGGTGCGGGTTGTTTTGTATACATTGAGCATTTGTAGGGACCGACGTCCTCGGCGGTCCGTAAATCCTTCGGCTAGGCATAAAAACAAAAAAGATGCACGAAATTTTCGTGCATCTTTTTTGTTTTTATTACAGCATCGTTGCGGCAGTTTATTATTTGTTTTCTTGGCTTTCTATGTTGTCAAGCGCATATTTACAGCACTGTAACACAAGTAAATTAAACGAGATATTGTTGTTTGCCGCGGTTTTGTTAAGTCGCTCAAAAAGCGATTCGGTAAATCGTACGGTGCGCGGTGTGTTTGCATTTTTTAGTTCATTGTCAATCTTAAACATAATCATCACCCCAATAATATTATGCTCATTTTAGGTTGTATTTATATAACCATTTAAGGTTGCATTATGTTGTTTTTTATAAGTCGGAGGCCAAGCG
>JAZSCC010000010.1:0-5280 GCA_045602685.1 Acutalibacteraceae bacterium
TCGAGGGTATCACGACCTGAACGGACTAACTGGTTAAAGGTTGGCATATTACACCTCCTAAAATTAAAATGTATACGACGCAGGCAGAATCTCTCCTGCCTGCGTAATATATAAATTGTAGCATGCAGACATTCGTCCACACATTAGATGATTTTAACACCTAACAGTTATATTTGTCAAGTATTTTCTGAAAATACCTGAAAATCAAATACTTTTTTACTCTTATTCGGCAATAACGGCCTCTTGAACCTCAAAAACGGGTTCCTCGACAGAATCTACATTCTGATCCTCGGTTTCTACCGGTTTGTCTTCATAATAGCACTTCATGCCTGTACCGGCAGGAATAAGCTTACCGATAATAACGTTTTCCTTAAGGCCGAACAAAGTATCAACACGGCCTCTGATAGCTGCATCCGTAAGAACTCTGGTTGTTTCCTGGAAAGATGCGGCCGAGAGGAAGGATTCGGTCGTAACGGCAGCTCTTGAAATACCAAGCAAGGTATATTCATAGGTAGCAAGGCTTAAGCCCTCTTCACCTGCATCAATACGTGCCTGAATAGCATCGTTAGCCTCGTAAACCTCACCGCGGTCGACCATTGTGTTGGGGATAAAGTTGGTGCTTCCCGAATCAACGATACGGAACTTGCGCATCATCTGACGAATGATAACCTCAATGTGCTTATCGTTAATTTCAACACCCTGAGAACGATAGGCATTCTGAATTTCCTTAATGATATAAGCCTCTACAGCACCGGGGCCGGAGATAGCAAGAATATCAGCCGGATATACAGAGCCTTCTGTCAACTTATGGCCCTTTTCTATTACGTCTCCTGCTGCAACAGTCAAACGGTAACCGAACGGAATCTCATACTCACGTGTGGTTGCATTTTCCTCATCGGTGACAACAACAACACGGTTTTTCTTGTTTTCGGTAAATGAAACAACACCGTCAATTTCCGAAAGAATGGCGTTGTGCTTCGGCTTACGTGCCTCAAAGAGTTCCTCAACACGGGGAAGACCCTGAGTGATATCTTCAGTAGATGCAATACCACCGGTATGGAAGGTACGCATGGTAAGCTGAGTACCGGGTTCACCGATAGACTGTGCGGCGATAATTCCAACAGCCTCACCGATAGTAACGGGAAGTCCTGTGGCAAGGTTATTACCATAGCACTTCTTACATACACCGTGCTTAGAACGGCAGCAAAGAATGGAACGGATATAAACAGAATCATAACCCGCATCTATTATCTTCTTAGCATCATCATCGGTCATCATGCGGTCATTATTAACGATAATTTCACCGGTTTCTTTGTCAACAACCGGCTCTAAGAGGTAACGGCCCTGTAAACGCTCCTGGAATTGCTCAATAACCTGATTGCCCTCCATAATAGCGCTGATTTTAAGACCTTCTTTAGTACCGCAATCATCATCGCGAATAATAACATCCTGCGAAACGTCTACCATTCGACGAGTCAGGTAACCCGAGTCAGCAGTTCTAAGAGCAGTATCGGCCAATCCTTTACGTGCACCACGAGAAGAAATGAAGTACTCAAGTACGTTCAAGCCTTCACGGTAGTTGGCTCTGATAGGAATTTCGATAACCGCACCGGAAGTATTGGAAATAAGTCCACGCATACCGGCAAGCTGTTTAATCTGGCTCATAGAACCACGGGCGCCGGAATCAGCCATCATAAATATCGGGTTGAACTCATCAAGGTTACCCTTCAATGCATCTGCTATTTCATCGGTAGCATCGTTCCATGTCTTAATAACCATAGACAAACGCTCGGTATTGGTTAAGAAACCACGGCGATACATCTTCTTGACTTCATCAATCTGTTTTTCTGCTTTAGCGATGATTTCCTTTTTCTGTGGCGGAATAATAGCATCCGAAACAGCAACAGTAATAGCACCGCGAGTAGAATACTTAAATCCTGTAGCCTTGATTTTGTCAAGTACAATAGCGGTTTCCGAAGTACCGTAATACTTAATGCAACGGTCAATAATCTGACCCAACTGCTTTTTGCCTACCTTGAAGTTATTAATCTCATCCCCCGAGGTGATTCTGAGAGTTTTCTCATCCTTCGGTGTAAAGCAAACCTCAAGCCTGAACTTGTTTTCGGGCTTAGTTCTGTCAACAAAGCCTAAATTCTGGGGAATAGACTGGTTGAAGATAATAAATCCTACGGTACACCAGGTAAGTCCCTTTTCTCCATCCTTTTCCATTCTTACACGAATAGGAGCATGAAGTCCAACGACACCGTCCTGATAAGCCATAATAGCCTCATCAGTATCACGGAACACCTTATTTGCGCCGGGCTCTTGAGGTTTGACAACGGTTAAATAGTAGGAACCTAAAACCATATCCTGAGTAGGAACGGCAACCGGCTTACCGTCTGACGGTTTCAAAAGGTTGTTGGCTGCAAGCATAAGGAAACGTGCCTCAGCCTGTGCCTCAGCCGACAGCGGTACATGAACAGCCATCTGGTCACCGTCAAAGTCAGCATTATACGCAGTACATACCAACGGGTGCAACTTCAATGCACGGCCTTCAACAAGTACCGGCTCGAAAGCCTGAATACCAAGTCTATGAAGTGTAGGTGCACGGTTTAAAAGCACCGGATGGTCTTTAATAACAATTTCAAGAGCATCCCAAACTTCAGTGCCTGCTCTTTCGACCATTTTTCTTGCAGTTTTAACATTGGAAACGATACCTGTCTCTGCGAGTCTCTTCATAATGAAAGGCTTAAAGAGTTCAATAGCCATTTCCTTAGGTAAACCGCACTGATACATCTTAAGTTCGGGTCCTACAACGATAACCGAACGTCCGGAATAGTCAACACGCTTACCAAGCAGATTCTGACGGAAACGTCCCTGCTTACCCTTAAGCATATCAGAAAGCGATTTTAAAGCACGGTTGTTAGGACCGGTAACTGCTTTGCCGCGACGACCGTTATCAATCAAAGCGTCAACGGCTTCCTGCAACATTCTCTTTTCGTTGCGAACGATAATGTCAGGTGCGCCAAGCTCAAGAAGTCTCTTTAAACGGTTGTTACGGTTAATAACTCTACGATAAAGGTCATTTAAGTCACTTGTGGCAAAACGGCCGCCGTCAAGCTGAACCATCGGACGTAAATCAGGCGGGATTACCGGAATTACATCTAAAATCATCCACTCGGGGCGATTGCCGGACTGACGGAACGCCTCCATAACCTCAAGACGCTTTAAAAGTCTAACGCGCTTTTGGTTTGTTGCGTCCTCTAACTCTGCAATAAGTTCATTACAGGTTTCTTCAACATCAATTTCACAGAGAAGCTTCTTGATGGCCTCGGCACCCATTCCGGCCTCAAAGTCATCCTCATACTTCTCACGCATATCGTTATACTGAGATTCATTTAAAAGCTGTTTCTTCTGCAAGGGAGTATTACCGGGGTCGGTAACAATATACTGCGAGAAATACAAAACCTGCTCTAAAAGTCTCGGAGAAACGTCAAGCACCAATCCCATACGTGACGGAATTGTCTTGTAATACCAGATATGTGATACCGGCGCAGCAAGTTCAATCGTACCCATACGCTCACGGCGAACCTTGGCACGAGTAACCTCAACTCCGCAACGGTCACAAATTTTACCTTTATAACGGATTCTCTTATACTTTCCGCAATGACATTCCCAATCCTTCTGAGGTCCGAAAATACGTTCACAGAAAAGACCGTCACGTTCAGGCTTTAAAGTACGGTAGTTAATAGTCTCAGGCTTTTTTACCTCACCGTGAGACCAGCTTCTTATCTGTTCAGGAGAAGCAAGACCAATTTTTATAGATTCAAAATCAATATTTTCCATTAGTTTCGTCTCCTCTCAATTATTCTTCCGTATCTGAGAAATCGAAATCATCTGCTTCGACCTCATCTACAATAGCATCACCGTTTTCATCCTCAAGACCGAAGCCTTCAAGATTATCAGCAACGTTTTCCTCCTGGAAATCGGGAACATCGGACATTGCCGGAGTGAATCCCATATCCTCGTCATCATCAAAGGTCTGTTTAAGGTCTATCTCATTATTATCCTTATCCAATACCTTAATATCAAGACCTAACGACTGCAATTCCTTAATAAGAACCTTAAACGACTCCGGAACGCCGGCTTTAGGAACATTCTGGCCCTTAACAATTGACTCATAAGTCTTAACACGTCCTACAACATCATCCGACTTAACAGTCAGGATTTCCTGCAGGGTATAAGCAGCACCGTAAGCCTCCAAGGCCCAAACTTCCATTTCACCGAAACGCTGGCCGCCGAACTGTGCCTTACCACCCAACGGCTGCTGGGTAACAAGCGAATAAGGTCCGGTTGAACGGGCGTGAATCTTATCATCAACGAGGTGATGCAGTTTAAGATAATACATATAACCTACAGTTACCTTATTATCAAACGGCTCACCGGTACGTCCGTCATAAAGCTGAGTTTTTGCATCCTCAGTGAACGGAATCTTGGAGAAATCAAGCTTAGCAGAGCCCTTATCCTCATACTCATCACTCTTGGTAAATTCCTCTGCCTTACGGAACATTTCCTTAATATCGGACTCGTGTGCACCGTCAAATACAGGGGTGCAAACCTTCCAACCCAAAGCCTTTGCGGCATAGCCCAAGTGAACTTCAAGTACCTGACCGATGTTCATACGGGAAGGAACGCCCAACGGGTTAAGGACTATATCAAGCGGAGTACCGTCAGGTAAGAACGGCATATCTTCACTGGGTAATATTCTGGAAACAACACCCTTGTTACCGTGACGTCCGGCCATTTTGTCACCGACCGAAATCTTACGTTTCTGTGCAATATAGCAACGAACAACAAGGTTAACACCGGGGTTAAGCTCAGAACAATTTGAACGGTCAAACACCTTAACATCTACGATAGTACCGTATTCACCGTGAGGTACACGAAGTGAAGTGTCACGGACTTCTCTTGCCTTTTCACCGAAGATTGCACGCAACAAGCGTTCCTCGGCAGTAAGCTCGGTCTCACCCTTGGGTGTAACCTTACCGACAAGAATATCACCGGCACGAACCTCAGCACCGATACGGATAATACCGCGCTCGTCGAGGTCTTTTAATGCATCCTCGCCAACGTTGGGGATATCACGGGTAATTTCTTCAGGTCCCAACTTGGTATCTCGAGCTTCAATATCGTATTCCTCAATATGAATTGAGGTATACATATCCTCTCTTACTAACTTCTGGTTAATAAGAACAGCGTCTTCGTAGTTATATCCTTCCC
>JAZSCC010000011.1:0-3149 GCA_045602685.1 Acutalibacteraceae bacterium
TTCCACACTTTGACTTCAGCTCGTTTAAAAACTTCACCACTCTCAACGTTTTCACAAAGTTTCATAAAACGCTCGTTGTGTTCCTTTTCAATATTGCCAACCATTTTAAACAAGGCGGCAATATCTGTATATCCCTCCTGCTTGGCGTCGGCCTCAAACTGCTTATACATTTCACTGAACTCGTACCACTCACCTGCTGCGGCGTCCTTTAGGCTTTCAGCAGTAGACGGCACCTTTTCACCGTGCAACAGCTTAAACCATATTTCAGCATGAGCTCGCTCGTTATCTGCTGTTTCATTGAAAATTCTGCTGATTTGCTCATAGCCTGCTTTCTTGGCAAGCTTACCGTAATAGGTATACTTATTTCTTGCCTGACTTTCACCCGCAAAAGCTGCTAAAAGATTCGCATAAGTTTTACTTTTTTCGAAATCCAACGTAATTTACCTCCGATATTAATTTACATTAATATTCCCAAAATAAGTAAATATATACCCATTACGGCTCAACAATTAAATCCTGAATATTTTTTAATTGATAATCAATATTCTTCAAAAGTTCAGGTTGCTTTAACGCCGCCTGAGCACCCTTCACAACCGAATATTCGGCATCGTTTCTTACATAAACGTCCGCATTAAGATTTTGAGAAATCAAATCACACATACCGTTTATTAAAGCACCGCCGCCGGTTAAATGCACTCGGTCGCTTATAACATCAGCCACAATGTCGGGCGGAGTACGTTCTATTACCGAGTTTATTGCCTGAAATAATGCCGCTGCAGTATCCTTGATAGCCAAATATACATCGGTAGACGTGATTTCAAACAATTCGGGCAATCCTGAGAAAAGGTTGCGCCCCTTAGCTTTAATAACAACCTCTTCCTTTCTCGGCACAACCGAACCTATTTGCTTTTTTATCTCCTCAGCAGTCAGGTTGCCAATAAAAATATTAAACTCTTTTCTTACATATTTTACAATTGCCTCATCAAAATCCATTGAACCTATCTGTGCTGAATCGCACTGTACAATACCTCCGGCCGAAAGCATTGCAATATCGGTCACTCCTGCTCCTATATCGACAACCATTTTACCACCCGGCCGTAAGAAATCTATCCCCATACCAAGTGCTGCAGCAACAGCCGAATCAACCACCTGTACACGTCTTCCCCCTGCAATTTCGGCGGCATTTTCCAAAGAACGGCGTTGAATCGAGTTAGCGCCCGAAGGCATTGCTATAATAACCCTCGGCTTGATTAAGTGCTTACCTAAGGATTTGGTCATATAGTCGGTTAACATCTGCTCTGCTAAATCATAATCGGCAATCATACCACGCTGAATCGGATATACCGTCTCCAAATGTTCCGGTAAGCGACCAATCATATCACGTGCTGTTTGACCGAAATAAATCGGCTCCCATGTTTCGCTGTCAACTGTTACAACCGATGGCTGCTCCAATAATATTTTATTACCGCATAATAGTACGGTTTTTGAAGTACCGAAATCAATCGCCAAATCAATCGGCATCATTCACGCCTCCTTATTAGGACTTTATAATGATTATACGTTATTTTCAGCATCTTTACAAGTTTTATTTAACGATATAAGCGCAGTTAAGCAATAAACCTTTTCAGCGCCAGCTATTCTTAATTGTTTTGCACATTCATTTAATGTATAACCCGTTGTTTTGATATCATCAATCAAAAGTACGGATTTTCCGTCTAACCGTTTTTTAACCTTAAATGCACCTTTTACATTCTGCTGTCTTTTATATAACAACAAATCATGCTGTTTTTCAGTCTGACGAATTTTCTTTATAAGACCTTTATAAATCGGAACATCTAGATTCTTAGCACAAACCTTTGCCAATAAATAAACCTTATCATAAGGCTTATTTCTTAAATCCTTTTTAGTACCAGGAACAGTGCAAATATAGTCAATATTGGTTTTAGGGAACCGCCTTTTAAAGCAATCAGCCATTTCTTTACCGAAAAACTCAGCCGAAAACGGTGCATCCTGAAATTTCAGCATATAAACTCCGTTTTTAGCTGCATGGCGATTATAAAAAGGAGCCGCAACACCGCTGAAAAGATAATGATAGCGATTGCAATCACAATATTGCTTTTCGTGACCGCAATATTTACAAATCCTGCCCTCAACTCTTTGTTTCGCAAGACTTTCGGCACACGTTTCACAAGGTTTTCCGCTTTCTTCAAGGCGACCACAACAAGGACATCTTAAAGGATAAATAAAACTTAAAATACAATCTAACAGTTTCATAACTCTCAATAATTATTTAACATTGATTTTAATGCGGTATAACGTAAGGTTTTACGGTCGTTTTTTGCCATATTTTCAAGCACCTGACGGCTGCCTACAACAATAAGCATCTTTTTGGCACGAGTCACCGCAGTATAAAGTAAATTGCGGTATTTTAATGGGTGCGGAAAATCCAAAATAGGCAAAACTACACAGTCAAACTCACTGCCCTGACTTTTGTGGACCGTAATAGCATATGCCAATTCAAGCTGCTGCACCTCATCGCCCGAATACTCTGCCACACGGTCTATAAACCTGACTGATAACGAACGGTTTGCAACATCTATATTCTCTAGCACGCCAACGTCACCGTTAAAAACGCCCATGCCGACGTTTCCGTCATCATCCTCCCACATAATATCATAGTTGTTTTTTATCTGCATTACCTTGTCGCCTTTGCGCAAAACCGTACCCTTGATTTCAATTTCAGGTGTACCTTCAAGGGAAGGATTAAGCTGCTGTTGTAATATATTATTAAGATTTACAGTGCCCAATTCAAGCTTTTTTGAAGGACACAACACCTGAATATCATCAGTCGGAGAAAATCCGTAAGCCTCAGGCATACGCCGGCAACAAAGGTCGCTTACCAATGCGGCAGCACGTGATGAGGTTTTGCTTTCTAACAGAAAAAAATCGGCATCCTTGCGGTCAAGTTCCAAAGCCTGTCCGCCGATAATACGATGTGCATTTACAACAATAAGACTTTGCAATGCTTGTCTGAAAACCTTGGTTAAACGGATTGCAGAAAATCTGTTCGATAAAATCAAATCCCTTAAAATGTTGCCCGCGCCGACCGATGGAAGCTGGTCAGAGTCGCCGACCAACACCAAATGTGT
>JAZSCC010000012.1:0-1759 GCA_045602685.1 Acutalibacteraceae bacterium
GAAGAAAAGCGAAGTGCGTTTTCTCTTGAGTACGTCATAATATTTTTTTACGGCATCATTTTTAAAATTTTCGGGAAGCTTGTCCCATTTTTTTAACATCATTTCAGATAACCACCAACAACTGATAAATACGTTTCAATGATATAATCTACCTGACTGTCAGTAAGAAGTGTATGCAAGGGTAGGGTAATTTCATTTTTAAAAAAATCGTACGAGTTGGGGTAATCTTTAATATCAAATCCCAAATTTTTATAAGCCGTATGCATAGGTAAGGGCTTATAATGAACGTTACAAGAAATACCCTTTTCAGCCATTTTAATGATAATTTCATTTCGTTGCTCGGCGGTTATTGAGGGTACGCGAGTAATGTAAAGATGATAACATGAAGTATAATCACTGCCAAAATGAGGCAACGTGAATATACCGGCTTCTTTAAATGCTTTATCAAACTTTTCTGCTATTTCTCGGCGGCGTTCAACTAAACCGTCATAACGGCTTAATTGAGCAAGTCCTAAAGCACCCATAATATCGGTCATATTAAATTTGTAATAGGTACCGACAATATCGTATTCCCAAGAACCTAATTTCGATTTTGCAAGAGCGTCCTTAGATTGACCGTGCAGGCTTAAAAGCTGTAATTGATGATAAATATCATCATTAGAAAATCCCGGGATATTATTCCAGGTTACTGCTCCGCCTTCGGCTGTCGTGAGATTTTTGACGGCATGGAAAGAAAATGACGAAAAATCAGCAATACTTCCGGTTCGCTTGCCATTACGTGTAGCCCCTAATGAATGGGCAGTGTCGGCCAAAACGGCAATGCGACCAAGTGCTTTTTGAAGGTTATTAGAAGGATTAAATAAACCGCTTTTGCGATTTACAATTTCATATATTTTTTCATAATTACAGGGGATACCGCCAATATCAACAGGAATTATTGCCTTAGTGCGTTCGGTTATAGCGTTTTCCAAGGCGTTATAATCCATTTCAAAACTGTCCCGAGAAATATCAACCAAAACCAATTTCGCACCAACGTGACAAACAATTGAAGCTGATGCCGTGTAGGTATATGCAGTAGTAATAACCTCATCGCCGGGACCGATACCAAGTAACCGTAATACAAGCTCAGCGCATGCAGTTTGTGAGCTCATACATACGCATTTTTCGGTACCGACATATTCAGCCAATTTCTTTTCAAGTAATTTGACCTTGGGACCGGTAGTAATCCAACCTGAGCGTAATGTATCAATAACTTCATTTATTTCAACTTCGGTAATATCCGGAGGTGAGAAAGAAATATTCATATTTTAATCCCCTTAATGATAAAAACAAATTACAAAACAAACCAATTTAACATTTCATAAATTATAGCATACCAAAGTAATAAAATCAACAATAAATGACAAAAAAGATGTCATAAACAGAATTATTTTTTTATATTATTATACCTTTTATAATTTATGATAAACAAACTGTTTTATATAACCGCAAAAGAAATTCTGTAATTTTATAGTTAAGGCTATCCCTTAAAGAAAAAAACAAAGCCGAACACACCATTAAAAAACGGTGGGTTCGACCTTGTGTCGATTGGCTGAGGAATAGGGATTCGAACCCCAACAAACAGAGTCAGAGTCTGTCGTGCTACCGTTACACTATTCCACAACGGCAAAAACTATTATAACCCAATTTTAATAAATGTCAAGAACTTTTTTAAAGTTTTTATTTTAATTTTTCCTCTTGCTTTTATGAGTTTTATATT
>JAZSCC010000013.1:0-6268 GCA_045602685.1 Acutalibacteraceae bacterium
GAAAGTCTTGCAGGGTTTTTTGCAAAAATTTCTGAAAAGGTATTGACAAATGTTTGTTAAAATTGTATTATTTTAATAGTACAGTAGTACAGTTTGGAAAAAAGGAAGTGTTTGAATGGTATGGAAACTTGACAGAAACCGACCGATATGTCCTCAAATTTGTGAGCAGTTAAGCGTTATGATAGCCTCGGGTGAAATCAAGGCGAATGAAAGACTGATGTCGGTACGTGAAGTCGCAGTAGAGGCAGGGGTTAATCCTAATACCGTGCAAAAAGCCTTTGAGCAGTTGGAAACAAAAGGTCTTATATACTCTGTAAGGGGTTCGGGTTGGTTTGTTGATACAGTTGGCTCAGCAAAAGATACGGTTGAAAAAATCATATTTGATAAAACTTCAGAATATTTTAATGAAATGAAAAAGTTAGGTCTTACCACCGAGAAAATTAAACAATATATTAAGGAGTGGAACGAATGAGTGAGTTATTAACTTGTCATAATTTGACAAAGAATTATGGCGGACTGATTGCGTTAAATAATGTTAATTTAACCATTGAAAGCGGGAAAATAATCGGACTTTTGGGCCCAAACGGTTCAGGAAAAACAACCTTTATAAAGATTTTAAACGGTTTGCTGACTCCCACATCGGGTGAGGTGCTTATAAGCGGCAACAAACCGGGTGTTGAATCTAAAGAGCAGGTAGCGTATCTTCCTGATAACAGTTATCTTAACTCTTGGATGACGGTTGAGCAGATTGTTACGATGTTTACTGATTTTTATGCTGATTTCAGACCGGAGTTAGCCTTCCAGATGCTTTCGCGACTCGGAATCACACCAAAAGCAAAACTTAAAACCTTGTCAAAGGGTAACAAGGAAAAGGTTTGCCTTATCCTCGTTATGAGCCGTAATGCGTTACTGTATGTTCTTGACGAACCGATTGCCGGTGTTGACCCTGCCACTCGCGATTACGTTATTTCCACCATTATCAACAACTATAATCCAGAGGCATCGGTTATTATTTCAACCCATTTGATTGCAGATATTGAACAGGTTTTGGACGAGGTTATTTTTATTAATAACGGTAATATTGTTCTGCAAAAAACTGTAGATGAGATTCGCGAAGAAAACCAAAAGAGCGTTGACGAGTTGTTCAGGGAGGTATTCAAATGGTAAGAAAATTAATTAAGCACGAATTTAACGCTGTTGGTCGCAGTATGCTTCCAATGGCAGTGATATTGCTTGCAATGTCGTTTTTCACACGTATTATTCAGATTTTTGAGGTTCAGTCCCGCACATATGATATTATTTTGACCTCAGCAATTTTTATGCTTGTCATTGCAATGATAGTAAGCCTTGTAATGTCGGTAGTTATCAGTATTAAAAGGTTTTATACTAATATGTTCACCGGCGAGGGTTACTTAACAATGACCTTGCCCGTAACGGCAGTCGAGCATATTTTAACCAAGCTGTTGGTAGCTTTTGTGTCGGTTGTGGCAACGGTTTTGGCTATCATTATAGCAGGAAGCATTGCAACCATGGGTGAGGTTTTAAACGAGGTTATCAAGGCAATGGATTATATTGCCGATGCATATTTTAAATTCTTTGGCGGTCACGGTGTTGCCTATATTTTCGAGGCTTTAATTGCTTTGACAGTTGCGGGTGCTTCACAGTTTTTACTTTATTACGCCTGCATTTCGGTAGGACAAATGGCACGTAAAAACCGTGTTTTAGCAGCCTTCGGTGCATATTTCGGGTACTACATTATTACTCAGATTTTCGGAACTGTTTTGGTTATTTTAATTTCGTTGCAACCGCAGTGGCTGATTGATTTGATGCAGTCGGTAACCGATTTTGTAGAATATCATCCGTATGCATTTGTGCATTACTTTATTTGGTGTATTACCTTGTTTTACGGTGTTTTATCTTTTGTATTCTTCTTTATTTCACGGTATATTATTACAAACAAGCTTAATTTGGAGTAAGGGAGGTAAAATAATTGAAAAAATATTTAAAATTAATATCGGTTGTTCTTTTGACCGTTGTTATTTGCGGTGGTTTGTGTTCGTGTAAGCAACTTGACGAAATGCGCGACAGCCGAGCAATTTACGGGCAAACCCAAGAAACACTTTATTTCCGCAAAGCCGAATATAAATTATTACCGCAGTGTGATGACCTATATATAAATGATGAGAATTGCGGTTTCGTTACAGAAAAGGATGTTCCTATTCTTTTGAGTGACATCATTGGAAAATCGGTTTGGTTTGATGATGAGGCGTTGTTTATAACGGGCGAAAGATACCCTTATGGTCCTAAAGTTTGGTGTCGAGCTGATATATATGATGAAATGGTTGAAAAAATAGATAATTATGAGCTTGACTCTTTCTGTTATTGGAATCCCGATTACGATTATTATAACGAGGGTCTTATTCAACGTGAATACATTGTAGTAACCTCTTTGGCTGACCAAATTATAAGAAACACTTTAGCAGGGGAAGGCACTAAGCTTGAGTCGGAAGGAAAGTATGCATTTACCCATATAACCTTCCAACCTTGTGACAAAACCACTACCTTTATTGATACAGACACAATGATTATGCTGAACAGTAACGGCAGTGAATATTATTTGTTGGTTTACCGACCCAATCAGGATTATGTAAGGTATAATCTCAGTAAAGAAAACGCCGAAACGATTATTCAGTAGTTAGGGTTAGAAATAGAATATAGTTATTATTAAACAAAAAAACTCCTGCAGAACTTATTGTTTTGCAGGAGTTTTTTTACTTTGTTAAGGCTTATCCTTTTCCAATTTATTCAATTTTGGGACTACACCCTCACTGAATTTGTCGGGGTGGTGCATAATTTTTTCTGACGGTAAGCCTTGGGTAATCGCAGGGAAATCACAGTCGGTAGCATTAGAGGGTTGAATCTCATAAGTTCCGTAGGTGTTAACCATTTCTTCAGGCGTGTTGGGTGTCGGGTCCCAGGGTACTGCCGACGGGTCGCTTGGTACATAAAATTTTTCGGATGTATGCGTTGTTTTTTGCTTATCATTTAAAAACTCGGTTTGTCCGTTGTTGCCGGATTTAGAATTGTTAAGTTTACTCAAAATAATCATCTCCCAAGACTATTTTGTCCCGTTTTCATAAATTTAACAAAACAAAACCGCCCTGATATTTATTCAGGGCGGTAAATGTAAATAAATTACTTGTTGTTGTATTTATCGATGCAATTTTTAATGCGGTCGATAGGATTAAGCAACGAGCTGATAGAATTGTCATAGTTAATGGTGTCGATAAGATAAGCGACATACTTTGACATTTCAACACGTGCGTACCACTCACGCTCCATCAAGTCAGGCTTGTTGTAAACCAAGTTGGTGGTGAAAATCTTATCAATAAGACCGTCTTTATAATATTGGTCGAACTTATCGTAACCCTCAACAAACAAACCGAAAGTGGTGAAAGCGAATACACGGTTGCAGTTCTTTGCCTTGAGTTGTGCGGCAATATCGAGTAACGAATCACCTGAAGAAATCATATCGTCAACAATAATTAAATCTTTTCCGGTAACGTCATTACCCAAGAACTCGTGTGCTTCAATCGGGTTGCGTCCGTTAACGATAATCGAGTAGTTTCTACGCTTGTAGAACATACCGAGTTCTACGCCTAAAACAGAGGAATAGTAAATGCAACGGGACATAGCACCCTCGTCGGGAGCAACAATCATTAAATGGTCACGGTCTATTTTAACGTCGGGAACGGTGCGAAGTAAGGCTTTAATCATTTGATAGGTGGGCTTAACATTGTCAAAGCCGCCGAGAGGTATTGCATTACAAATTCTCGGGTCATGAGCATCAAAGGTAATGATGTTTTTAACACCTAAAGCGGTCAGTTCCTGTAAAGCCATAGCGCAGTCCAACGATTCACGTGCGGAACGGCGATGCTGTCTTCCTTCGTAAAGCATCGGCATAATAACCGTGATTCTTCTTGCCTTTCCGCCCAAAGCGGCGATAACACGCTTTAAATCCTGGAAATGGTCATCCGGACTCATTGGAACGGTTTGGCCGTACATTTTATAGGTCACGCCGTAATTAAAGCAGTCGCAAATAATAAAAGCATCAAGACCTCTTGCGGTATGTTCTATAAGGCCTTTAGCCTCGCCGGTGCCGAACCGCGGACACTGGGGATGAATAACATATGTATGCTCTTCAGGCATTCCGCGCCATTGTTGCAGATAGTAATCCACCTTGTCGGCAAACTCTTCACATCCACGCATTGCGATGATAGCCATCTCGCCATAGGGGGTGTGTTTGTAGGTTGCAGTTGTCATTTTCGTTCCTCCACATATTAACTTCTCTTTAACCCTAACTAATAATGATTGTAGAACGTGGAAACGCAAAACGTTTCCACAAAAGCCGATTTATCGGCTTTCAAGCAATCAAATTTCGTGAAATTCGATTGCTTTTCTACATCATTGCAATGGCCGTTGTCAAATTTTCCTTGAAAATTTGTTGACAAATCGGAGATTTGGTGTGGAAATGACACTAAAAGTGTCTTTCCCACGTTCAACGACCATTATAACAGCTGTGGTCAACTGTTATAAATATACCATAAAACAGTCATTTATAAAAGGGGTATTTTGCAAATTTATAAGAAATTTTGTTAACTATACATAATCCTTGAAAATATGTAAACCTATTTGTTGAATATTATATAATTTTGCCTTTAACGATTAAACGGTAGTTGCCGGAATGTAGGAGGTTGGCCAACTGTTTTGTATCTTTTACACGAACGTCAGTCACAATACCGGCATCGCCCAACTCGGGATGGGTTACATCGTGAAGGTCGGTTCCACTGATAAGTTTCAGGTTGTGCTTTTTGGCAAATTCACGAGCCAAATCATTTCGGTTTTCATGAGTTGCGTTTAGTTCAACCCCGTCAAAAAACCTGTAATCCGGGATAAATGTAGGTTCGGGATTGTAGGGGCCTACTCTAAACGGATGTGCTGCTGCTAAAAAGCCACCGTTTTTGTGTACGAATTTTGAAATTTGTTCAATTGTGAAGTTTTTAAATTCAGGTTCCGCTTTTAATTCGGCCGGTGTTATACCGTAAATAAGAACCTCTTTTGCAATGTTGGGCAGATAACATTCCTCAATGCCGAAGATAACGTCAAAGTCTAATTCTTCACCCAATGCTTTTCCGGTTAAATAATCATTTTCATAAACTTTGATAAACTCTTCCCAAGGAAGCTTTCTGTCAACTGCGGTACTGCCACGGTAAAAATGGTTTGTTACAACAGCACCGGTATAACCCTTTTGTTTGTAGGCAAGCACCATTTCTTTTATGGTAGAATGTGCACATTTACTGCAGCCGGACGTGTGTAAATGCAGTTCATATTTAAACATAATTTCACCTCGGTTTAGTCTTTTTTTATTTTATCATAAATAAAAAGTTAAATCAATAAAACCCGATGTAAAATTTAAAGTTTTTTGTTGCCAAACCGAACTTGGTTTGTTATAATGATTGTAGAATGCGGAAAAGCAAAGCTTCCCCCCAAAAAACTGAAAAAATCAGTTTTTAAAACAATCAAATTCCGAATAATTTGATTGTTTTTCCACATCATTGCAATATATATCGGGTAAAGCCCGAGCGGAGGATATTATGAAAGTGACATTACTTACCCACACACCAGACCCCGAATTGACGGTGGCTTCAGCTGCAAGGCTATGCTATTCACCGTCAACCATTGACGAGGTGCGTGAAAAACTGACTCCTGAAAAAACCGCAAGCTTTGTTGATATGTTGTCTGAAATCGGCCATGAAAGTCCTATAGAGCACGCTTCGTTCACCTTTGGTATTGAGGGTGTTTCACGTGCACTTTTGGCACAGATTACCCGTCACAGAATGGCATCTTTTTCTGTACAGAGCCAACGTTATGTTGCCGAGGCACAGTTTGAGTTTGTTACTCCCCCGGAAATTGAAGCCGACGAAGAGGCAAAAGCACTGTTTTTAGAGGCAATGGCTAAGGACCAAGAGTATTACGACCGCTTGACCGAAACTTTAAAGCGCCGTCATAAAGCTGAAATGATAGCAAACGGTATGGAGGAGAAGACTGCTGAACGAGCTGCCGAGAAAAAGGCTATTGAGGATGCACGGTTTGTGTTGCCTAACGCTTGCGATACTAAAATGATTTTAACTATGAACGCTCGTAGTTTACATAATTTCTTCAGACACCGTTGCTGTAATCGTGCACAGTGGGAAATCAGAGAGCTTGC
>JAZSCC010000014.1:0-4703 GCA_045602685.1 Acutalibacteraceae bacterium
CGCCCCCGGCAGGATACAAAATTGATTTTGATGAAATAATGGTGCAGGTTGCGCGCCGTGCCCCGGGACAAAACCCCTCGGCTACTGCACGGAAAGAAACCGATACACCTGAATTTTTATCAGGCCTTTTGAACGGTGTTACAACCGGTGCGCCGTTAAGCTTTATAATCAGAAACAATGACCAGCGTTCACATAATTATGACGGTATTTCCGACCGTCCCCGTCCATCGCATGCTGATTATGCTGCATCGGTGCGTTATAACGGTTTTAACGACATTCGAGGTGGCGGCAACTTTTCAGGTCGATTAACTGCGCCACTTACCGTAGCCGGCTCAATAGCACGCCAAATTTTAAAGCAGCACGGCATCATTATCGGAGGTCACATTTTAGGTGTAGGTTCTTCTTTTGATGAACCTTTTGACCCCATAAATGTATCAGGTGAACTGCTTGAATCCTTGAACAAGCAGTATTTCTCGGTTATTTCCAGCGAAGCTAAGGATAATATGGCAGCCGAAATCGCAGAAGCTAAAAGTCACAAAGACAGTATCGGCGGTGAAATTGAAATCGCAGTTGTCGGCTTACCTGCCGGCATCGGTTCACCCACTGCACGAGGTATCGAAAATGCTGTTTCAAGTGCCGTTTTCAGTGTGCCTGCTGTCAAGGGTATCGAGTTCGGCGACGGCTTCGGTTTATCCTCTATGAAAGGCTCAGAGGCCAACGACGAAATGTACTTTGACGGTGAGACAATAAAATGCCGCACCAACCATTCTGGCGGAATTACCGGCGGTATTTCCAACGGTATGCCGTTGGTTTTACGTTGTGCAATAAAACCGACTCCTTCAATTGCAATAGAGCAAAACACCGTTAATTTAAAAACAAAACAAAACGATAAACTTATTATTGAAGGCAGACACGACCCTTGTATTGTACCCCGTGCTTTACCTGCTATTGAAGCAGCCGTAGCGTTGGCTCTGCTTGATTTGTTTTTTGAGGTGAAGCCATTATGACCCTTGATGAAGTAAGAATGAAAATCGATGAAATCGACCGCGAGCTCGCCTCGTTAATAAAAAAGAGGATGGAATGCTCGTTAGAAGTTGCCAAAATAAAACGTTCTGAAAATCTGCCCATCTACCACCCGGAGCGCGAAAAACAAATTTTAGAACAAATTCAATCAACAGTTGGCCAAGAATACGGCTCTTTTGTCAGCAGTATTTTCCGCAATATTATGTCGGTCAGTCGCTCATTTCAAGGTAATGAATTAAGCCAAGACAGTGACTTTAAAAAAATGCTTACTTCCCTGCCCGTTTCTGCAAAATTCACCAAAGTAATCTGCCAAGGTGCAAAGGGAGCTTTTTCCCATGCTGCTGCAAATGAAATGTTTCCTGAAATCCCCCCTAAATTTTTTACAGAGTTTGAAGATGTGTTCGAAGCGGTGGAAAATGATGAAACCGCAGTCGGTGTTTTGCCGATTGAAAATTCGACAGCGGGCTCGGTTAACCGTGTTTACGACCTTATTTTAAAATATAATCATTGTATCGTAAAATCCATACAGCTTGATGTTTCACAAAATCTTTTGTGTGTCGGCAATGCAGATGAGGTAAAAACCGTTTACTCCCACCCACACGCGCTAAAGCAATGTGAAAAATACATAAAAGAAAATGGTTTAAAGGCTGTTGAATTTGAAAACACTGCTTTAGCCGCAAAATATGTTGCCGATTTAAACGACCCCACCGTTGCCGCAATCGGCTCAACCAATGCCGCTGAAATCTACGGCTTAACAGTAACTAAAAAAGCAATTCAAAATGAATCTAATAACATTACACGATTCATTGCCGTTTCAAAAAAAGCGTTTGTTTCTCCTGACAGTAACACCATAAGCGTTGCATTTACCATTCCGCATGAGAAAGGCTCTCTTTACTCTATTTTAGGTCGGTTTGCCGACAGCGGAATGAATCTGACTAAAATTGAATCCCGCCCTTTAGGCCACGATTTTGAATATAAATTTTATATGGACTTTTCGGGCAATATAAATGATGAACACACATTAAAATTACTCACCTCAATCGAGTCTGAACTTTCATATTTTGTATTTCTAGGTAACTATCCCGAAAAATAACAGAGGTAACACAAAATGAATGATTTTAAAATCAGTAAAACAAAATCAAACTATCGTAAACATAAGCGTCAATTATTACTGTTTAATACTATAACTTCCATTATTTTGACGGTATGTATTTTCGCAACCGGCGTTCTCGGACTGATTGCATATACAATCAGTAATATGCGTTATACCGACATTAATGTTGAAAACATCGGTATTTCTCAGGAGGCAAAAGAACTCCCAAAGGAGATTGTCAACATTGCCTTGTTTGGTATTGACTCTCGAAGCACTCAGGTTACGAATCTTACTCAGGCATTATCGGGACGGTCGGACACCATAATCATACTATCAATAAATACAATTGACAAAACAGTTAAAATGACCTCAATTTTGCGTGACAGTTGGATTCCGATGCTAAACAAAAAGGGTAAAAACACTGTCAATAAAATCAATGCCGCATACGCTTTCGGCGGTGCAGAAAACGCCATTCGTACACTTAATACCAACTTCGGACTTAATATAACGGACTATGTTTCGGTTAATATGCACCAAATGGAAAGAATTGTCGATATACTTGACGGTGACGGTTTAGAAGTCAACATCACCCCTATGGAAATGCGAAGAATAAACGAACTTTCAGACAATAATGAGGGTTTTAACTCCGAACCGCTTACAAAATCGGGTTGGGTAAGGCTTAATGCCACACAGGCTGTATGCTATTCCAGAATCCGTGATGACAGCGAAGAAACCAGAGTATTACGTCAACAAAAAATATTAGGATTACTGCTTGAAAACGCAAAAAGCATAAATGCTACCAAATATCCGAATGTTTTAAATGAACTTTTGGCATATGTTGAAACCTCAATGTCATTTGACGATATTTTCAAATTTTCTCCTATGCTTTCAATTTCTTCCCTGCAGTTGCAGACAACTGCAATTCCCGGCAAAAAGGTTGTTGCCCAAGGAGGCGTATTTGAAGACACCAACGGTACTTGGGTTTGGAAATACGACCTGGAAGAAGCAAAAAACTATATTCACCGTTGGATTTACGGCATTTAAGTTAAAGAAAGGAACAGCTTATGAAAATCAAAGACGGATTTGTTTTAAAATCAATCGCCGGAACCAATGTAGTTGTGCCAACAGGGAGCAATACTGTTTCATTCGGCTCAATAATTTCGTTAAACGAAAGCGGTGTTTTCCTTTGGGAACAGCTGTTAAATGATACTACCCAGGATGCACTTATATCATCACTGCTCAAAGAATATGATATAGACAAAGCAACTGCCGAAACAGATGTTAAGGAATTTATTGAAAAATTAAGTAAGGCCGGTTTACTTGAATGACACAAAAAACAGTAAAACAATTGCCTATGAGCGAAATATCACCGCTTATTGTAGGTCTGATTAACGATGGCGTTGACGTTACAATTCTTGTTACCGGAAACAGTATGAGACCGATGCTTAAACATTTAAGGGATACTGTCGTTCTTACAAAATGCGATTCTTCCTCACTTAAAAAGGGTGATATTCCGCTTTATAAACGCGAAAACGGTCAGTATGTATTGCACCGTATTTTAAAAGTACACTCAGACTACTACGACATCTCGGGCGACAATCAATGGGAACTTGAAAAGGCTGTCAAGTATTCGCAAGTTTTATGTAAGGTAAAAGGCTTTACCAGAAACGGAAAATACCACTCAGTAAACGAGTTGCCCTACCGAATATACGAGTGTCTTTGGAGAAAGTTGTTTTTCCTCAGAAAATATATAAAAAAGATATATATCGGTATTCGCCATCTTTTTAAAAGGACAGATACATAATGAAACTAACAGAAATTATTAATTCCAACCGACTCAGTCTCTCGTTTGAGGTTTTTCCTCCCAAAACCGGTGACGCTTTTGAAAGCGTTAAATCGGCTACCGAAAAAATAGCCGATTTAAATCCTTCATATATGAGTGTTACATACGGAGCCGGCGGTGGCAACTCTAAATATGCATTGCAAATTGCAGAAAATTTAAAAGCCAAAGGTGTAACTCCTTTGGCTCATTTAACGTGCGTTTCTTCTACGAAGGCCGAAATCAATTCACACCTGACAGAATTTAAACAAAACGGAATTGAAAATATTTTGGCTTTACGTGGTGACCGTCCTCAAGACAGTTCGCAGTCGAAAACCGAATATTCATACGCCTCACAGCTTATAAAGGATATTAAAACTTTCGGCGGTTTTTGTATCGGCGGGGCCTGTTACCCCGAATCCCATCCCGAATGTGAATCCAGTTTTAAGGATATTGAAAACCTTAAGTTAAAAATTGAGGCAGGTTGTGATTTTTTAACTACACAAATGTTTTTTGATAATAATATTTACTATAATTTTTTATACCGTTTAAGCAATGCCGGCATTAATGTGCCGGTTGTTGCAGGCATAATGCCGGTTACGAACCCAAGTTCAATTAAGCGTATTTGCCGTATTTCAGGCAGTGCTTTACCACAGCGATTTATCAGAATCGTTGACCGCTTCGGCGACAACCAAGAAGCCATGCTTGAAGCCGGTATTGCCTATGCCACCGAGCAAATTGTCGACCTTTTTGCCAACGGGGTAAAGG
>JAZSCC010000015.1:0-5923 GCA_045602685.1 Acutalibacteraceae bacterium
CTGAACAATCGGTTGAGAAGGTTCAATCGGCTGCTTCAGAGGATTCTCAGTCTACAATTTTTGTAAAACATGTTTACAACACCAAGAAGCCTGCTCAAAAAGGAATGTTCAAGCGTGTTTTAATATGCTGTATTGCAGCAGTGCTATGCGGTGCTATCGTTGGAAGCATTTTTCTTGTCAAAAAACTGCTTCCCCAAGATACTGTAAGTTCAACTATTTCGGTTACCGAAGAGAATGAATTTGATATTTTAAAGTTTAATGACATTATAAAGCCCTCTACCGTTACTGTTGACGGTAAGCAGGTTGAGGTGGAAACCAACATAAAGTCAGTATATTTTGTAAACTCTTTAGATGAGTTTACTTGTTTGCCGGTTTATGTTAAGGCAGAGAATACGGCCGACAGTTCTTCTTCTGAGGCAACCTCATCAAGTAATAAAAAAACCTATGCTTATGATACTCAATGGCGTGTGGACGGCTTGGACACCAAGTTTACCGTTTCGGACTCTATAGGCTTAAAAATTCAGGATAGCCTTGAAATTAAAGGCTTCCGGGAGATGGAAAATACATTTTCAAGTGTCAAGGAATACCACGAGTATTACGGTATAACCGACCGTCTTAACGCAGGTTGTGTTATCAGGTTTACTGATGGTACCGAGGACCTTACGATTAAAATAGGAAGTGCGGTTGCCGGCGGTGATGCATTTTATTTTCTTACAAGCCTTTCCGATACGATTTACGTTGTAAATGCCGAGTATGCTGAAATTTACATTTGTACCACCAGGGCATTTGCCAACCCCACTATTGTTGAGCCAATAGTCAAAACTGATGATATTAATTTCTATTATAATGAAGTTTCGGGAGATTTGGCTCGTTTTGACACCATAAAGGTGTACGGTGATGTTTTTGGTGGCAAAAAGTATGAGTTTGCACTCGCAACCGGAGCTTCGGCAGACTATATGCCGTATATAATGACAACTCCTTACCGAAGACCTGCTGCGGAAGAGTTTATAAATAATATGATTAAGTTTGCCGATGACGGCTTAGAGGCCACGGCAATGTATTCCTACACTCCGACAGAAAAGGAACTTGAAGCTTACAACTTCAAGAATCCGAAGGGCGTAATAGAATTCAAACTCGGTAAATACAGTTATAAGCTGACTGTTGGCGGTGTAGTCGGGCAGGGTACAGATGCTGAGATGATGACCGTTATGGTTAACGGTAAAAGTCAGATTTTCGGTGTCGATGTTGAAACCTTTGATTTCCTGATTAATGCTTCTAATGACGTTACCGAAATGTTTAACGATGGCTTTATCATGGAGGATATTTACACTGTTAAGAGTGTTGAAATGGCCGATAAAGACGGCAAATATAAGTTTGACCTGACACACACCTTGCGTGCCGGTGAAACGAAGGTTTATGATACGGTTGTTAAAAAAGGCTCTACCGTAATGAATACACAATCGTTTAAACTTATTTACCAGCGTGTATTAATGTTGTCACTTACCGAATACGTGCTCGAGCAAGACTATACTGAGCCGGTGTTTACGGTTAAATTTAATTTCATTGAGGGCAAAAGCAGATTGGTTGAGTTTACTGAAAGCCCTGATGATATTTACCATTATACCGCGTGGGTTGACGGCACACCGTTAGGCGAGGTTATCAAGTCAAGTGTAGCCGACATTATGAATTGTCTTGACATTTATCTCTCGGGTGGAGAGGTTTCTGATACGTGGGATGAAGTAAGCTAAAACTGTTAATTTAAAACAAAAACCGCTTGATTTTATCAAGCGGTTTTTTATTTTTGTAAAACGTGGGGTTTTAGTTTTTGCCGAACACGTGCTTGTAATAATTGTTGTCAAAAATTGCTTTTGACATTTTAAAGCGGTTGGCAACCAAATCCTTAACCTGTTTAACGTAAGCGTCCTGCTCTTCCTGTGAGGCAAAGCTCTGACCTTCGTGCAAAGTAAATTCGCCGGTCTTAGCGTTGTATTTACCTTTGCTTGAAACGAATGAACGGTCGTGAAGCTGAGCAATACAGTCGGTGGTTGACATTATATCTGTTCCGATAAGCAATCTCGAATCATATTGGAGTCCGAAAAGATTGAGTATGGTAGGTAACACATCTACTGTTGAACAAGGTTTGTCAACTGTGGGAGCGTCTTTGGTGCCTTGGCAGTACAGTAAAAATACACTTTCGTACAGTTCAAAGGTTGTTTCAACATCGTGACCTAAAAACTCTCTCCAAACCGAATATTTATCGTCGCCCTCTTGCTCTAATCCATAAGGGTGGTGGTCAGGAGTAATGGTAATTACGGTCTTATCGGCAACTCCTGCGTCGTTAAGGTCTTTTAACAACTGCTCCATAGCACGGTCAAGTTCTATATTACAGGCGTAGTAGGCCTTCATTGCATCAGAACAGTCAAGATGCTTTACCAAATCCTTGTTTTTACTGCACATACTGTTGCCTGAAAAACTGTATTGATAGTGTCCGCTAACCGTCATATAGTAAGCGTGGAAACGTTCGTTATCACTCAAGTAGTCTTTGGTTGAGCCGGTTATCATTTCAAGGTCGGACTCAGGCCATCTTTTCTTGACATACTTCTCCAAACCGTTGCCCATACCGAGATAAGTATAACCCATATTAGGATGGGAAAGGTGACGGTTGTAGTAGTTATAAGTATGGTTGTGGTAAGCAAATGTTTTGTCAACACCGATGCTTTGAAAGATATTACCTAACGTATAAGGATAATAGTTTGAGCTTGACAGTTTAAGTCCCATACTGTTTGCCGGCAAAAGACCGGTACAAGCAGCATACTCACCGGCTGAGGTTGAACCAAGCCAAGGGGTATAAAAGTTGGTGAACTTAAAGCCGTCGTTATACATTTTGTAAAGTGTCGGAGTAAGTTCGGGATGAATAGCAAGATGAGAAAATCCCTCGGCGGTAATGGTTATAAGATTATACCCCTCATACATTCCCGTATAATAGTTTTTAAGGGTAGGCTCTTTTTTACTGAAATACTCATTTAAGGTTTTGAGTTGCTTATTGCTTGTACTTTCGTTTAAAGCAGCAAAATCAATATTGGTAACGTTGGGAGAAGTGTCAATAGGTTTTTCAGGTTCACTCGGAGGGGTTACTGTGTCCACGTAAATCGGGGTTTCGGCATCAATTTTAATGTTTTGTTCGACGCCAAGTATATTATACTTGAAATCAAGTGTTTCGGTACGCAAAAGGCCGAATTTGCTTACGCCGAAATTGACGGTGAAGTCGCCCGACTGGACAGAAGAAAGACTGCCTGACAATGAAATGCCAAGTGTAATTGCAACATGCAGGCAAACGGCAGTAATGCCGACAAGCGCTACGCCTTGCCACTTCATTCTGCGGTACTTAAGTCTTTTAAAACCGAAGAAAATGTAAACCACCAAAGGAACCGATAAGAGTATAATGGCGGGCAGACCGCTTAAAATCGCACTAAAGGTGTTACCTATGATGCCGCCTTCTGTAATCTGTCCAATGCCTCCGGCTACTATTGAAGTCAACTCAAAATAGTAGCTGAAAACCTTATAATAAACAATCTGTGCAGCATAAAGTAAGGTCAAAAATGCCAAAATGCCGGTGGTAATATGTTTAGCAATATGTTGTTTTACCCTTGAAAAAACGCAGGACAACACAAGAGCCGAAACCATCGAGAAAAGAGGCATTATTAAAAGACCGATATCAAAAAACGTATGCGAGGTAAAAGCCTTTAATACCAATTCCAAGTACACTATGGCACAGAATAAAAACCAAAAAGTGCTATATTTTTTCACTTTCATTTATATCACCTAAAAACAGTTTATCATATTATTTTTAATTGTCAAGCAATAATAGAAGTTGTAATAATTTGTAATATTTTGGTTTGAGCCAAAGCAAAAGAACTGCCGAAAAAACGGCAGCTCTTTTGCTTTTTCGAGGGTTGTTTTGAGGAGGGTAGAGTAAACATTCAGTTCACGCAACTATTAGCGTTAAGAGGTGCGGTCCTCTCCTGAACTGTCTATATTATACACTGACGTGTTATAAAATGTGTGACGTTTTTATGAATTTAAAGTAAACAATAAGAAATAGATTTGTTAATAAAATGAATAGGCTGCAATTTTTCAGGTAAAAATAGTTTCGAAAGGAAGATTATTATGAAGGTTAAGAATAAATCAAAATCAAAAATCATAAGATTTCTTAACGGCAGAGCTTTTTATGCTGTGCTGTGTTTGTGCTTTATAGCGTTAGGCGTTGCTGCTTGGTCCGGTCTTGAGGGCATGAAAATTATGAATGCCGAGCGTGATGATAACAGTACTTCATCATTGAATTCAAGCTCTGAGGTTGATGTTTTGCAGATAGGTACGCCGTCATCGGCTTTGACCTCTGAGGAGGATAACAGCAACAATATCGAGTCTGAGACCGAGGCGGTAATTCCATCTGAGCCTGTGACCGAGGAGGTTGCAGCTCCGGTTGCCACATTTTTTGTAAATCCGGTCTTAGGTAAAGTTATTAAAGGTTTTTCGGATACTGAGCTTCAGTATTCATTAACTATGTGTGATATGCGGCTTCATAAGGCGGTTGATTTGGAGGCTAATGAAGGCACTCCTGTAATTGCAGCCGGAGAGGGAACGATTGTTGATGTTTATACTGATGCTATGCTCGGTTCAGTAGTGGAAATTGACCACGGTAACGGAATTGTTGCAAAGTACTGCGGATTAAATGAGGAGCCGTTTGTTAAAAAAGGGGATACAGTTGATTCGTCTAAACAGATTGGAACAGTCGGTATTATTCCGTCGGAATCGGTTGAGCAACGGCATATTCATATTGAATTTTTTAAAAACGGCAAGGCAGTTTCCCCTATGAATTATATTCCCAAATAATATAATATTTTCTCGCCCCCTACGGGCAGTTGGTGCCGAAAATCTTTAATCGGCACACGGTCGGGGCAGTAAAAAGCGGAAGCTGATTTCAGCCTCCGCTTTTTGCTGTTTTAATTATTCTTTTACCAAGACCTTTTCTATTTTGCCGTAGATTTGATAGTGGAAATCGTCATCCGGAAACCATTTCAAAGGTTCTTTGTCGCAAAAACAGTTCTTTTCCATAGCTTGAACATACTGCTTTTTGCATATGATTACCATTCTTGCTTCGTTAAAATACACCGACTGGCCGTCGAAAACAGGGGTAAGTCCGGTCAAAGCGGTTTTGTCACAATCCCTGCCTGATTTCGTGCCGCAGATTTTGTGAACATCCTTATTATCTCCATAAAAAGAAAGTGTAAAGTAGTCGGATTGGTTTATGAATTCCATTGTATATCGTTGGGGACGTACAACGCACATAGCAGAGTCACTTCCCCACATTTGACCCATAAATCCCCAGGATGCCGTCATCATATTATAACCCGATTCATTTCCTGCGGTAATGAGCATACATTCTTTTGAAATCACCTCAATTAAATTGCCTTTAATCTCGGTTGCCTTGATTTCTTTAAACATAAAATTACCTCGTTTCTACATTATATACAATACATATGTTATGTTAGTTTTCTTTTAAAAATGCCACCGCTTTAAGCGGTGGCATCATGTTAATTTAAGCCTCTTCAGGAGCTTCCCAGTTGTGCCAAACGTTCTGAACATCCTCATTTTCATCAAGCATATCCAAAAGTTTTTCCATTTTTACAACTAAATCGGGGTCATCAATGCTTGAAGTGGTTGCGGCAACGTATGCCGGCTCTGCAGAAACAAAGGTGTAACCTTTTTGTGACAAAGCCTCACTGACTGCACCTACTGAGTTGGGGTCGGTCGAAATTTCGTAAACATCGCCGTCAAAACTGAAATCATCTGCACCGGCTTCCAAAACATCTTCCATAACCTTGTCTTCGTCCAAGCCTTCGCCTTCAATAACTATGAGACC
>JAZSCC010000016.1:0-2283 GCA_045602685.1 Acutalibacteraceae bacterium
GAACTCGGACATCTTGAAATGATCGGTGCCATTGTGTATCAGCTGACAAAGAATCTTTCGGAAGATGAAATCAAAAAGGCAGGCTTTGACGCCTACTTTGTTGACCACACAAACGGTATTTTCCCGCAGTCAGCCGGCGGATACCCATATAATGCGATTTCATTTGCTTCAAAGGGCGACCCGATTACCGATATGCACGAGTCATTAGCCGCTGAGCAAAAGGCTCGTACAACCTATGATAATATTTTGCGTTTCTGTGCTGACGACCCGGATGTAAGAGATGTTATTCGCTTCTTACGTCAGCGCGAGGTTGTGCACTATCAACGCTTCGGTGAAGGCTTGAGATTATTAACCGATAAACTCAATGAAAAGAATTTCTACGAAATTAACCCGAGTTTTGATAAGTAAAAACAGTATACAACCACTTTTAATATAAATCATTTAATAACAAATTTCTTTATAATTACAATTATAAAATGCAACACAAGACCGATTGCAATTGCCACAACTAAATCAAAAACAACAGTTAAAACGAATGTTAGTACTAACACTGCCGTGTCATACCACTGCTCGTTTTTAACGATTTTTATAAAGCTTCTCCACTCACTCATATTGTACGCTACAATAAAGAGAATTGCGGCAATAGCCGGAATTGGAATAAGCTTTGCCAATGGCAAAAACAACAGAATAACCAACAATAATACAACGGCGTGAACCATACCGGCAACGGGGGTTTTACCGCCGTTTTTAGCATTTGCGGCAGTACGTGCAATTGCACCTGTAGCAGGAATTCCTCCGAACATAACCGAAAGCATATTGCCACAGCCCTGAGCCACCAATTCGGCATTGGGATTATGCTTAGCATCAACCATTTTATCGGCAACAATGCATGAAAGCAATGACTCAATTCCGGCTAAAATTGCAATAGTAAATGCATCGGGCAAAACAGCAAGTACCTTATCAAAGCTAAAGTCTAATCCCATCAAGGTAAATTTTGGAAACCCTGCTTTTATATCCGGGTAAAGTCCACCGATTGTGGCTACATCATCTTTGAAAATAGGTATAAATTTAACCATCAAAACACTTACAATTACCGCTATTAATGATGGCGGTATCCGTTTTTCAAACTTTGGATAAACAATCAAAATTGCAAGACAAATTAAACCAATAACCAACGCTTGCCAATTGGCAGTACCAAGTGCATTGAAATTTGCCTCGACCTTTTCAAGAGTTTCGACTGCTTTAGTACCTGTTGCATATGTAAGTCCAAGAAAATCTTTAATCTGACCTAACAAAATAGTAACTGCTATTCCTGAAGTAAAGCCGACTGTAATTGTTGTTGGTACAAACTTTATAAGTCCACCTAATTTTAACACACCCATAATTATTAGAATCAAACCGGCTATAAGGGTAGCTAAAATTAAGCCTTCGGTTCCTTTTGTTGCTATAATACCTGCTACAATTGTTGCAAATGCCGCAGTTGGACCGGCAATCTGAATATTACTGCCGCCAAGTAACGATACCGCAAATCCGGCAAAAATTGCGGTATAAATACCTTGTTGCGGCTCGGCACCCGAAGCCAACGCTAAAGCGATTGACAACGGCAATGCAATAATTGCAACTATAAGACCTGCTATCAAATCTTTTACAAACTGTTGCCCTGAATAGTCCTTCAATGTTGAAAAAAACTTCGGTTTTAAATAAAATTCCCTCAAAACAATCCCTCACACAAAAAAACTTTAAAAACCGTTACAAAATATACCATACTTTGCAACGGTTTTCAATATAAATCTAAAATTTTCAATTTGCGGAATACAATTTATAAAGCTCGGCATATACACCGTTCTTTTCCATTAACTCTTGGTGGCTTCCGCTTTCCTCTATGCCGTTATCGGTTAACACTAAAATGCGGTCGGCATTTTTAATTGTAGTCAAACGGTGAGCAATGGTTATAGTTGTTCTGCCTTTAGCCAAACGTTCTAAAGACCGTTGAATAAGCAACTCACTTTCATTGTCAAGTGCACTTGTTGCCTCATCTAAAATCAAAATATCCGGGTCTTTCAGGAAGACACGTGCAATCGAAATGCGCTGCTTTTGACCGCCCGAAAGTTTAACACCGCGTTCGCCAACGTAAGTATCATAGCCGTCGGGTAGCTCTTCAATAAACTCATCAGCACCCGCCAATCTTGCCGCCGCTTTGATTTCCTCATCGGTAGCGTCCAGTTTGCCGTAGGCAATATTTTCCTTAACCGAACCCGAAAACAAATAAACATCCTGCTGAAC
>JAZSCC010000017.1:0-3342 GCA_045602685.1 Acutalibacteraceae bacterium
TACGCCGAATATAAATCAGACGGCGGTATGTTGAGCCAGAGTGACTGGCGCAGAGCAAATGTAAGCACATTAGTTCAAGGAATATATCAGGCAACTCATTCAAAATCAGGTGTTGTGTTTGGTGTTAGTCCTTCGTATGACTTTGATGAAAATTATAACAAACAATATGCGGATTTAAAGCATTGGATGAACACGTCAGGATACATTGATTATATTGTTCCGCAGCTTTATTTCGGATATGAGCATTCAACCGAAAAAGCAAGATACACTAACAGCTTAAACACTTGGATAGCAACGCCCAGATTAAGCAATATTAAGCTTTATATAGGTCTAGGTGCATATAAAATCGGTACTACCGACGGCGGTTCTGATGAATGGAAAACCGATGATGAACTTTTGGCCAAGCAGACCATTGATGCCAAGGTCAAAGGTGCCAACGGTGTTTTCATTTTCAACTACTCTACGCTTTTTGCAAATACCAACATTGCCTTAGCGCAAAAAATTAATTTAAAAAAGGCAATAAAATCATTTAATTAAGGATGGGTTAAAATTTTGGGAAGTTTAATAAGACATCACCTCAGAACGATTATACCCGTTCTGCTTGTATTAACAATAATAATTTCATCAGCCTCGGTTGGTCTGTTTTCATTACTTAAAAAAGGCGATTCGACGCCAACCGACAGCTCGGTTAATTCAACCCCCAACACTACCCCTGTACCTCAGGATGTTGAAAAAGCTCCTATAAGTTCCTTTAACAGTATTATAGTTACACCTGAAGATTTTATCAACGAGAACCAAACCAACGCCGAAATATATAAAAATATTGATTCAATTGTAAAGACTGTTAAGGAAGACGGTTTTGATACTATTGAATTATTACTTAATTTTAACGGTACACTTTTATATTGTGATGACGGTGTTAATCCGTCAAAAATCAATCTGCTTGAGTATTTTAAAACAGTATCAGCAGCTAAAAGTATCAAAGTTTTCGGCATTATTGACCTCAAAGATTTAGTTGACACCAGTATTTCCGATAGCGAAAACGTTCAAAAAATATGTGAAATGCTGTCAAATGAAGCACTCGGTAAATACACAGATATGGTAATTTTCAGAAATTACTATACTGTTTTCAGTCTAAAGTCGGGTATTCTTACCGTTGACAAAGCTGATTCAACTTTTAAACAATCGACTTTATCTGATACTATGGGTCCTCAGTTTACCCTTGAAAAAATTATAAGTAAAAATATGGAACAGTTTTATTTGGCTGTTGCTAATTCAAAGCCGACTCTTGCTGTAGGAATTGAAACTAATACTGACGGTATGTCCGATACTGATGTTGAATTATTAAAATCATTGCTTAATACCGGCTATGCGGATTTTATAAAGCTTTTTAATCCTTACTCGACTGAGAACAATGAACTCAGTTTCAAAACTTATTATGAAAACGTACGCAAAATATTAGGACTTGAAACCTATCAACTGCACTGTGCTTTAGCATACGAAAACATTGGTTCTAAGGAAGAAGGTTGGCAGCAGACCGACCAAATTTTACGCCAACTTAATGAACTTGAAAATTTAAATGTTTCGGGCTTTTCAGTAGGAAGATACAGCGATTTTATAAATGATATGACCGAAAGTCGCGGCGCAGTCAAAAAATATTTATCACATCTCTTTTCTAATGATTATGTTCTTAAGGATTTAAGTGTTTCGAGCCCTAACAAGAGCAATGTAACCACACACACAAACACCTATCTTTTAATGGGTGCTTCTGACCCTGAGTTTGCCCTAAAGCTTAACGGTGAAGAACTTGAGCGAAATGAGTTAGGATACTTCTCGCTCGACCTTAACTTAAAGGATGGTCTAAATACCTTTAAATTAGAGCACAAAGGTGTTACCAAAACTTATAAAATCACCTTTGACCGTATTATTATCAAGGAAATTTTCCCAACTAAAAAACAGGAGCTTCCCAGTCGTTCAACACTAACAATCAGTTGTACTGCAATTTCGGGCAGCACCGTTACCGCCACCTTAAGCGATATAAAGGTAACCTTGGCTGAATCCCCCATTATTGACGGGAACGGCATTGTTGACCCCGAATACAGTAACTACACGGGAAGTATCCAGTTACCTACAGTTTATGATAAAAATAAGACTTTAGGTAAAATCACCTTTAAGGCAAGCTCTAAATACGGAACAGAAACCAAAAAAAGTGAAAATATTATAATTTTAAAAGAAGACCGCCCACCTATTACCAATGCCGGTTCCTCAGGTGTCGGCTCGGGTTCGGAAAACGCACCTAACGGAGGCACTGCTTGGCAAAAACCGCAAAACGGAAAATATATTGATGTTGGTACAACATACGTTGCCGAAATTGTAGACTATCAAGCTGAAATGTTTGATGCAAATGCAACACAGGATTATTCAAGACCGACTAACAATTATCTTCCTAAAGGTACTGTAGACTACTGTTCTTCATCAATTATTTCAACCTCAGGCGGACAAATGAGAAATCTTCGTTACGGTAAAATGACCTATGCTCGCGAATCGACCTTAAATTATTACACCGGCACCTTGCCTGACCACAACAGTGTCAGCGTTGCCGCTATCAACAACAACGGAAGACATACGGAATTAGTTGTCGACACCCTTTGGAAAGCACCGTTTTATTTTGATTTGGCTCCTCAGATATATCCCAACAACAAACCCAATGAACGTAACTATACCATTACCTCTGCAACCTATAGTTATATTGACATTACCTTCTGCTACACAACATTGGTCGGCGGTGATATTACAATTCCTGCTGATAATCCAATATTCTCAAAAGCAGAATGGCTCAAAAACGAGGCTGATTACACTTTAAGGCTTCACTTAAAGCGTGTCGGTAAGTTCTACGGTTGGAGCTCGGAATATAATGAACAAAATCAGTTAGTATTTAAATTCCTAAATCCTGCTAAAATAACTGCTGCTAATAACTCCTACGGTTACCGTCTTGACGGTGTTAAAATCCTTATAGATGTCGGTCACGGCGGCAGTGACGAAGGTGCTCACGGTTCAAATAAAAACTTTCCTGAAGCAGTTTTGAATTTGATACTTGCTAAAATGCTTAAGGCCGAATTAGAATCAATCGGCGCAACCGTTACTATGACTCGCTACGATGACGAAACCGAAGACGATGCCAACGCCAAACGTCTACAATTAAGAAACGAGAAACCGGATTTTTGTATTTCAATACACAGAAATGCCAGCGGCTCTAAAGCACAAGGCTTTATGTCGTATCATTTTTACGCTTATTCATCTGATGCAGCAAAATATGTTTACCAAGCCACAGAAGATGCAAAG
>JAZSCC010000018.1:0-4443 GCA_045602685.1 Acutalibacteraceae bacterium
TACTGCTTTAGAGAAGGAAACGGGTTTGACTTTACCTGATTCTCCGACTCAGAGGGCAGGTTTTGAAGCTATCAGTGAATTACAAAAGGTTGAACACACAATTCCGCTTTTAAGCTTGGCAAAGACTAAGGACGTTAAAGATGTTTTTGAAATGCTAAGGCAAAATTACGGTTTTTTAAGCCTTAAATTAGACGGTCTTACCGTAAAATTAACCTATGAAAACGGTGAGCTAACCGAAGCAGCCACCCGTGGTGACGGTGCTGTCGGTGAGGTGATAACTCACAACGCAAAGGTTTTCAAAAACATTCCTGTTAAAATATCATATAATGAGCGTTTGGTTGTCACCGGTGAGGCCTTGATTGATGTTTTTACGTTTGAAAGAATAAACGAGGAAATCGAAAACGATGAGGATAAGTATTCTACACCAAGAAACTTGGCTTCAGGCTCGGTAAGACAGCTTGATTCTAAAATTTGTGCCGCACGTGGTGTTAAGTTTTACCCATTTAACGTGCTCGAGGGCTTTGATGAACTTACCTTAAAATCAGAACGTCTAAAAAGGCTGGTTGATTTAGGTTTTGACACTAACTTTCACGAAGCAGTCAGCATTGATTGTGATACTGTTGAATCGGTTGAAAAGAAAATTTTTGAGTTAAAATCAAAGGCAGAGGAAAACGGATTGCCGATTGACGGCGTGGTATTTTCTTTTGATAATGTGGCTTTTGCCAAGGCGCAGGGTAAAACCTCGCATCATTTTAAGGACGGTATTGCTTTTAAATTCGGTGACCCGCACTTTGAGACGGTGCTTGAGGGTATAAACTGGAACATTTCCCGTACGGGACAACTTACCCCGATTGCCGAATTTCAAACTGTAGAGATTGATAATACCAACGTAAACCGTGCATCTTTACACAATATGACCTTTATTGATAACCTTAAATTACTGTCCGGTGACCGTATTTTGGTTTCCAAGCGTAATATGATTATTCCTCACGTTGAGGAAAATTTAACTGCTAAAGAGCAGAATAGGGTGGACTATACTCTCGAATATCCTAAAACCTGCCCGATTTGTAAGAGCGACACTGTCATTAAAACCACATTGAGTGACGGCAGGGATATAAAGGTACTTTTCTGCGGTAACCAGAATTGTGCAGGCAGACAGATTAAGAAGTTTACCCATTTCGTAAGTAAACAGGCAATGAATATCGACGGTCTTTCAGAGGCAACCTTGGAAAAGTTCATTATGAAAGGTTGGATAACCTCATTAACCGATATTTTTAAATTGGACCGATATGAAGGTGAAATTGTCGGTTTAGAGGGATTTGGTGAAAAATCTTATAATAATCTTTTAGATGCCATTCATAAAGCACGCAATACAAAACTTTCAAATTACCTTGTTGCAATGAATATTCCGCTTGTCGGTAAAAGTGCGGCAAAGGATATGTCGGAGTTGTTTTTAGGCAATTTCAACGAGTTTTTAACTGCCGTTAAATCAGGTTACGATTTTTCAGGGTTAGACGGCTTCGGTGAGATTATGAACGTTGAAATTACACGTTGGTTTAATAATCCTGATAATTTGGCTGAATTCCAAGAGGTCGCTTCGTTTTTGGAATTTGAGCCTGAGGGTGCTAAGGTCACCGATACCGATAATATGTTCTATGGAAAAACCGTAGTTATAACCGGTACGTTCCAGAAGTACACCCGCGACGAACTGACTGAAGAGTTACAGAGTATGGGTGCCAAGGTTACCGGTTCGGTTTCCAAGAAGACCGACTATGTTTTGTGCGGCGAAAACGCAGGAAGCAAACTTTCCAAAGCTAAAACCTTAGGCGTTGCTGTTATTTTAGAGGAAGATTTGAAAATTTAAACCTAAACCCGAGTCAAAACTCGGGTTTTTTAATGCAAATAATAAATTTTTGTTGACAAAACACCCCTTTTAGTGTGATAATGTAAATGTGCAATAGTATGCTTATTTGGATTTAAAGGTAGTTTAGATGAGAGTAATTACAGGAACTGCACGCGGTATGCGTCTTGAAACATTAGAGGGTACTGATGTTCGCCCGACTAGTGACAAGGTTAAAGAGGCTATATTCAGTGCAATACATTTTGAAATAGAGGGCAGACGAATTCTTGATTTGTTTGCCGGTTCGGGTCAGCTGGGAATTGAGGCTTTAAGCCGAGGCGCCGAAAAATGCATTTTTACCGATTTTTGTCAAAATGCGATTGACGTTGTAAAGCGTAATGTTAAGAAAACCGGCTTTGATACACAATCGGTTATTTGTCGTACCGATTATGACTCTTTTTTAAAGGGTACTAAAGAAACGTTTGATATAGCGTTTTTAGACCCGCCTTATATGAAAGGCTTAACGGTTAATGCCTTGGAGTTGACCTCGCTTAAAATGAGCGACTACGGTATTATAGTGGTTGAGCACCCCGTAGAAGTCGAGTTACCGGTAGAGGTTAACGGTTTTAAACAAACCAAAACCTATAAATACGGAAAGCTGATTAATGTCACTATTTTCAAAAAGAACAGGACAGAGTGATTAATGGATAGAATTATTGCTGTTTGTCCGGGTAGTTTTGACCCGGTCACTGTAGGGCACCTGGATATTATCAGACGTGCGACAGGAATGTTTTCGAAGGTCATTGTAGTTGTAATGACTAATTCTTCTAAAAACCCGAGCTTTACTGCTGTTGAACGTATGGAAATGATAAGACGGGTTACTGCTGATATAGATAATGTTGTGGTTGACTGTTATGACGGTCTTTTAGCCGATTATGCACGGCAGGTTTCGGCCGGTGCGATTGTAAAGGGTCTTCGTGCTATGTCTGACTTTGAGTATGAATTTCAGATGGCACTGACTAATAAAAAGCTTAATCCCAATGTTGAAACGGTTTTTCTGACAACCAAGGCAGAAAATATGTACTTGAGTTCAAGTATGGTTAAGGAAATCGGTCGCATGGGCGGGGATATACGTGACTTTATTCCCGAGGCTATCCATGATGCAATTTTAAAAAGAATTAAAACCGAAAGGAAGTAGAAGTTATGAATATGGATGATTTAATGGAACAGTTGGACGAAGTGCTTGAAAGCAGCTTCAAAATGCCCGGTAAGCGTGTTGTTGTTGACGTCGAAAAGGTCAGAGCTATTATTGATGATATGCGTATGACTATGCCGACTGAGGTTAAGCAGGCTAAAGGTATCGTTGCTGACCGTGCAGATATTATTAACAATGCCAAGCGTGAGGCCGATAATATTATTCGCGTTGCCGAGGAGAGAGCCAAGGCTATGGTTGCTCAGGAGGAAATCACAAAGCTTGCACAGGCAAAAGCAGGAGAGGTTTTAGCTGCCGCTCAGAAGAAGAGCCGTGATATGCGCAAAGCCGCCCAGGATTTTGTTGATGATTTAATGCTTCGTTCGGACGAGATGCTTACAGCAAACCTTAATGAAATTAAGAAGACTCGTGCTGCTTTACGTCAGCAGATTCCTCAGGCTTCAAGCAATCAGGGTGAGTAATTTTAACTCTTGCAAATTTTAAAAAATAAAGTTTAAAATAGTGGTACAGTTTATCTGTATCACTTTTTTTAGTTGAGGTGATATTATGCCGGGTCCGATAACCCATTTAAATGCTGCTTATTATTATAATGTAAGACAACCTGAGAAGTATCCTGCCGAGATATATTTGGGAGCAGTCAGTCCTGACAGTGTGAATGTTGACGGCTTGGCACCTAAGGAAAAACGATGGCCTGCACATCTGCGGGACAGTGATTTAAAGGTTTGGCTTAATAACGCACGAGAATTTTATGAAAATAATAAGAGTAAAACCGACAAGGCTTTTTTGAAAGGGTATATATTGCATCTTGTGACCGATATTGTTTGGGATGCTTATTTTAATGATGCAATTTATGAAAAATTACTGTCTTCCGGTGTAAAAAAAGAAAACCTTAAAGAAGAACGCTGGAATGAACTCTACGGCTATGAGCAAACTCAGGTAGGAACAGCGTGGTATAATGAGGCTCTGGAATGTGTCAAGTCGGCAAAAGCGATTGAAATCGGTACACTTAAGGCTAGAGAAATTGAAATTTTAAGAAAAACGATTATTTATAATGAGTTAAATAAAGGAAAGCCTCCGGAATTTATAAACGGTGAGCTTATGAACCGCTTTCTTAGTTATGTTTTTAAAATTGCGGAACAAATTTTCAATTAAAAGTATTATAAATTTAAATAATTATTAAAAATTTTGCCCCAAAATCTGCATTTTTATGGGAATCTGAACCTAGAAAGTGCAAATTTGGGGCATTTTTGGCATTATTTAAACCTTTTTTATGTCAAAAGTGAAAATGTATCACAAAAAATTGTTGGTTTGCACAATTTTTCCGCTTTCTAAATTAAAGCGAAACAGCGTTTTTTGAAAAAATTACAATATTGTAACCTCTTTTTAAGGT
>JAZSCC010000019.1:0-2141 GCA_045602685.1 Acutalibacteraceae bacterium
GGTAATTTACCTATGGAATTTTATGAATTCTACAACTTAGGCTTAGGTGACCCCGTAGCAGTTTCAAGTGTTCACGGTCACGGCACGGGCGACCTGCTCGATAGGGTGTTTGAGCATATTTCCGAGGCTGATTTTGACGAAACGGAAGAGGATGTAATCAATGTTGCCGTCATTGGTAAGCCCAATGCAGGCAAATCCTCGCTTATAAACAGTATCAGCGGTGAGGAACGTGTAATTGTTTCTGATATTGCAGGTACAACCCGTGATGCGATTGACACTATGGTTACTGTCAAGGGACAGAAGTATAATTTCACTGATACAGCAGGTATCAGACGCAAATCTAAGGTTGACGATGATATTGAAAAGTACAGCGTAATGCGTGCTAAAATGGCGGTGGAAAGAGCCGATGTTTGTGTTATCATGATTGATGCTACCGAAGGCTTTACCGAGCAGGATTCCAAAGTTGCCGGTTTGGCTATGGAGCAGGGGAAAGCCGCAATTATTGCCGTAAATAAGTGGGATTTGGTTGAAAAAGACGGCAGAACTATGGACAGTATGAGAAAATCTTTAATGGAAGATTTTTCGTTTATGCCGTATGCACCTATAATCTTTATTTCGGCAAAAACCGGTCAGCGAGTTGACCGATTGTTTGAGTTAATTAAGTTTGTTTATTCGCAAAATACTATGCGAATTTCTACCGGTATGCTTAACGATGTGTTGGCAGAGGCCACCGCACGAGTGCAACCGCCTTCGGACAAGGGTAAGAGGTTGAAGATTTATTATATGACTCAGGCTTCAACCCGTCCACCGACATTTGTTTTCTTCTGTAACCGTGAGGAATTGTTCCATTTCTCATATCAACGTTATTTGGAAAATCAAATCCGTTCTACCTTTGGACTTGAGGGTACACCGGTGCGTTTTGTTATTCGTGAACGCGGTGACGGGAAGACCAAAGCATAAATAAATTGTCTTTTATTGGAAAATTAAGGAGAATCGAAATGGCATTTTTAGTGTTAGCAGGGATGCTTGTTGCATCCTACTTAATCGGTAGTATTAACGGTGCTGTTATTATTTCTACTGCTCGCGGTGGTGACGTTCGAAATGAGGGTAGCGGTAATGCAGGAATGACTAATATGATACGTTCACGCGGCATAGTACCGGGACTAATGACCTTTGTGGTTGATTGTTTAAAAGGTGTTGTGGTTTGTCTTGTGGCAAAGCTGTGGGTATTGCCGTATGTTTATTCGTTATATTCTGTAGATGCTTTAAGACCGGAATATGCAGTATATTATTGTGCAATCGCTTGCATTTTCGGTCATGTTTTCCCCGTATTCTTCGGATTTAAAGGCGGCAAGGGCGTTGCAACTACTTTGGGTGTTGGATTTGTTTGTTGCTGGCAGACTGCCGTTTTAGGATTAACGCTATTTTTAATTGCATTTATTATTACCCGCATTATTTCTGTAGGCTCATTGACAGCCGCAGTTTCGTTGCCTATCCTTAATATATTCTTTGCACCTGAAATTTCGGGTGAGCCGTATGCCGTTTTAATTCAGGTGTTACTTGTTTCGGTATTTTCTTTGAATATATTTATCAGCCACCGTGCAAATATCGGTCGTCTTATTCGCGGTGAGGAAAAGAAGCTGACTGCTAAAAAGAAGGAGTCAAATCAATGAAAAAAATCAGTGTTTTAGGCTCAGGCGGATGGGGTATTGCTTTGGCGGTGCATAGTTTTTCAAAAGGCTTTGAAACGGTGATGTGGTCACCGTTTAAAGCAGAGGTTGACGGTTTGAACGCCACCCGTGAAAGCGAAAAACTGCTTAAAGGAATAAAAATCCCCGAAGAAATAAAAATCACAACCTCTTTAGATGAGGTTGAGGGCTCGTTTATTACTATTATTGCAACACCGTCATTTGCGGTAAGAGAAACTGCCGCAAAATTAAAAAATATTGATTGCGGAATTGTGAAGTCGGATCGTAGCCATGTCGTTCTGTGAGCCAAGGAGTTGGTGTTTGGACTTGTCTTCCTAAGACCGCTTGGCCTCCGACTTGGTTGAGGGCTCGTTTATTACTATTATTGCAACACCGTCATTTGCGGTAAGAGAAACTGCCGCAAAATTAAAAAATATTGATTGCGGAATTGTG
>JAZSCC010000020.1:0-4784 GCA_045602685.1 Acutalibacteraceae bacterium
TTCCCGGTACATTCTCCCAACGTTGCTAAGGTTGAAACCGTCAGAAACGGTAAAGTCCGCAGAGCAAAGCTTGACTATCTCCGTGACAGAGTCGGTAAGGCAGCTAAGGTTAAAGAGCAAATCTAATTTACGGCAAAAATTTTAGGGAAGGGAACAGGTAAAACTTGTTTCCTTCTTTTTTTGAATGTTGAGGTGAACATCAATGCAGAACGAAACGGAAAATAGAGTAACCGGAAAAATCAAGGAAACCAAAAGCTTTTGGTTTGAAGCATATGAGTGGATTGATTCTGCCATAATTACGGTTATGGTACTGCTTTTGGTGTTTACTTTTCTTTTCAGACAGGTGAAAATTGAAGGAGATTCTATGAATCCTACCTTAGTTGACGGTGAAAGAGTAATTGTGTCAGACTTATTTTACACTCCCGAATACGGTGATATCGTTGTCATTTCAAGTGAGATTTACGACGATGTTCCGATTATCAAGAGAGTTATTGCCACTGAGGGACAGTGGGTTGAAATATACGATGGTAATGTGTATGTTGGCGATGACCGTTTAAAAATGTATAAAGTCGGGGATGAATTTGTCGGTGATGTATTTACTGAAGATGTAATTGCCGAAGGATTTTACGGTTCACATGAATATCCGTTACAGGTGCCGGAAAATCACGTCTTTGTACTTGGAGATAATCGTACAGTATCTTTAGACAGTCGAACTCAGGTTATCGGACTTATTGATTGCCGTCAGATTTTGGGTAAGGCTATATACCGTGTATTTCCATTTGATAATATGGGAAGCATATATAAATAATCAGGGAACGGAGAAAATATAATGCAGAACATTCAGTGGTATCCCGGTCATATGAAGAGGACCGAAAGACAAATTGAGAAGGTTTTGCCGCTTATTGATGCCGTTGCTGAAATCGCAGATGCAAGAATACCCGTCAGCAGCCGTAATCCGGAGCTGGCGGGTATTGTTAAAAATAAGCCCAGGCTTATTTTACTTAATAAGTGCGATATGGCAGATAGGTCGGCTACTGATAGATGGATTGTTCGATTTCGTAATGAGGGAATGATTGCAATTCCTATGGATTGCCGTACGGGCAAAGGTGTTGATGCTTTTGTAAAAGCGGTAAAATGCTTACTTAAGGACAAGCTCGAAGCTTATGACCAAAAGGGTATGACAGGAAAACCGTTAAGGGTGATGGTTGTCGGAATACCCAACGTAGGCATATCATCCTTTATTAACCGTATGTCAAAGATTTCAAAAGCCGGCGTTGCTGACCGTCCCGGTGTTACGAGAGGTAATCAGTGGTTTAAAATTGACGACCGTCTTGAGCTTCTTGATACTCCAGGTGTGTTGTGGCCAAAGTTCGAGGACGAACGCGTCGGTGAACACTTGGCTTTTACCGGTGCAGTTAAGGATGATGTTATAGATAAAGAGCTTTTGGCAGTACGCCTGCTTGAATGTATGATGACAGGGTATCCTGAACGTCTTAATGAAAGATATAAGGTAAACCCGTGTGAATACTGTGACAGTTACGACTTGTTGCAGGCTATAGGTAAAAAGCGAGGAATGATGATGCGTGGCGGTGATGTTGATACCGAGCGTGTAGCGACTATGCTTTTGGATGAGTATCGCAGCGGAAAACTCGGAACAATTACTTTGGAATTGCCGGAGGAAAAATAATGCCTGATTATACATATGAAAACGCGGCCAAGTCAAAAGGGTATAGGTTCGTTTGTGGCGTTGATGAGGCCGGACGGGGTCCGTTAGCAGGCCCTGTTTGTGCGGCGGCGGTAATCTTACCGGACTGTTGCGAAATAGAGGGCTTAAATGACTCTAAAAAGCTGACCGAAAAGAAAAGGGAAGCCTTATATGATGTGATTATTGATAAAGCTTTAGCGTATTCTGTTGCATACGGCACATTAGAGGAAATTGAAAAATACAATATTTTAAATGCTACATATTTGGCTATGAATAGGGCAATTGAGGGGTTGAAAGTTCCGGCAGATTACGCTTTGATTGACGGCAATCGTGTGCCGACAGATATCAAAGTGCCGTGCGAAACTGTTGTGAAGGGTGATGCTAAATCCTGCTCAATTGCAGCGGCTTCGATTTTGGCTAAGGTCACTCGTGACCGTCTGCTTTCAGAGTATGCAAAAAAGTATCCGGAGTATTGTTTTGATAAGCATAAAGGCTACGGTACGGCGGCACATTATGATGCTATAAAAAAATACGGTGTTTTGCCGATTCACCGCTTGAGTTTTTTAAAAAGCTTTTTTGAGGGTAAAAATGGGTAAAACACAGGTTATAGGCAATTCGGGTGAAGCATTTGTTGCCGAATATTTAAAGAAAAAGGGCTATATTATTTCGACTAAAAACTATCGCACAAAATTTGGCGAAATTGATATTATTGCCGAAAATAATGATGAAATTTTATTTGTTGAGGTTAAAACCCGCAAGGAAACCTCGCTTGTTCGCCCTTACGAATATGTAAACATATCTAAACAGCGTAAAATATTTGTCACTGCAAACATATATTTACAGCACAACGGCTTTGGGTTAAAACCTCGGTTTGATGTTGCTGAAGTATTTGTGAGTGACAACGGCTCAATGCGGTTGAATTATTTTGAAAACGCATTTGGAGCTGAGAAATTTGAAGATTTTTGATTTGCACTGCGATACCTTTTCTGAACTTTTTGACCGAAAATTGACCTTAGATGATACTTCACTTGCAGTGAATACAGTTGAACTGACTGAATTTTCTACGGTGGTACAGACCTTTGCTGTGTTTTTGCATCCAAAATTCAATGATTCGGCGTATAGGTATACCGAAATTATAAGTTATGGTAAACGGTGTATTAAAGAAGCAGGTATTAAGATTTATAATAATGAATTATCGTCTGATAACCGTGTTAATGCGTTGCTTTCGGTAGAGGGCGGTATACCGAATTTCAGACCGGCGTTTGTTGAAAAATTGTATTACGACGGAATAAAGACCGTGTCATTAACGTGGAATTATGACAATCCGTTAGCCGGAGGGTGTAATAGCAACGACAATATTGGCTTAACAGGTTTAGGTAAAGAGATGGTCAAACAAATCAACCGATTTAAAATGGTTGTTGATTTATCACATTTGAATAAAAAGAGTTTTTTTGAAGTGATTGAAAAGGCGGATACTGTAGTTGCGACTCACGGCGGTGTGTCATCAACTGTTGAGCACCCGAGAAATCTCACCGATGAACAATTGGTGTTGATAAAAGAAAAAAACGGTCTTGTAGGATTAACCGTTTACCCTGAATTTATTGGTATAGAGCCTTATGAAGGTTTTTATAATGCGGTTTATCACTGCCTTGATTTAGGGTTAGAGGACAATTTGAGTTTAGGCACCGATTTTGACGGAGCTTTGATGCATAAAAAGTTGTCTAAACTTTCACATATATTGAGTTTAGGACAGTATTTACTTTCAAAAAAACTATCCCAAGAGACAATAAATAAAATATTTTTTGAAAATTCCTATAATTTCTATAATAGGGTTTTGACAAACGTGAAATTTTGATGTAATATATTTAAGTTAATTGCATTTAAGGAAGGTACATATTTATGTTGTATACAAGTACAAGAGATGCTAGCGTAAAAGTTTCGGCTGCTACTGCTATTTCTCAAGGTATTTCTTTTGAGGGAGGATTATTTGTCCCCGAAGTAATTCCTTGTTTGTCATCGGCTGATTTTGAGCGTATTGCAGCACTTGATTACATAGGACGTGCAAAGGAAGTTTTAAAGCTTTATCTGACTGATTTTACCGAGGATGAGTTGGATTATTGTGTTAAGGGTGCTTATAGCTCAACCTTTGATAATAATCAACCTGCTCCGTTGAAAAAGCTTGATAACGGTGAGTATATCTTAGAACTGTGGCACGGACCGACATGTGCATTTAAGGATTTGGCATTACAGTTGTTACCTTTTTTACTTACTACATCAGCCAAAAAGGTCGGAAAAGGCAGAACTGTTATTTTAGTTGCGACCTCGGGTGATACCGGAAAAGCAGCATTGGAAGGCTTTTGTGATGTTGAAAACACAGATATTATAGTTTTTTATCCCAATAACGGCGTAAGCCCGATGCAAAAATTACAGATGAATTCTCAAAAGGGTAATAATGTATATGTTTGTGCAATCAACGGTAATTTTGACGACGCTCAAAGCGGTGTCAAAAAAATATTTACCGATAACAGTGTAAAAGCCCTCCTTAAAGAACACGGTATGGAGTTTTCCAGTGCAAACTCAATTAACTGGGGACGATTGGTACCGCAGATTGTTTATTATGTATCATCCTACTGTGATTTGATAAAAAACGGCGAAAACTTATGTGGCGGTTTTAATGTTGTAGTTCCAACCGGTAACTTCGGAAATATATTGGCGGCATATTATGCAAAATGTATGGGTGTGCCTATTAATAAACTTATTTGTGCATCTAATGCAAATAATGTTTTGACCGATTTTATTAAGACCGGAAAATACAACCGTAACCGTGAATTTTTCACTACTGCATCGCCCTCTATGGATATTTTGATTTCAAGCAATTTAGAGCGTATGTTGTATCATTTGGGCGGAAATAATGCCGAAAATACCGCAAGATTACAAAAATCGTTGGCTGATACCGGTGAGTTTGAAATCGGCGGCGAAATTTTAGAAAAATTGCAGTCGCTTTACTTCGGCGGTTGCTGTGACGATACTGCGACCTTGGATACCATTAAGGAATTATTCAGTAAGTATAACTATCTTC
>JAZSCC010000021.1:0-11281 GCA_045602685.1 Acutalibacteraceae bacterium
ATATTATTTAGGCGTTCAAAACGAATTATGCGCTGGTTTAGCTCAGTTGGTAGAGCAGCTGATTTGTAATCAGCAGGTCGGGGGTTCAAGTCCGTCAACCAGCTCCACCTTTTTTAAGGAACGTTAAAGCTAATATGGGAGTGTTCCCGAGTGGCCAAAGGGGGCAGACTGTAAATCTGTTGCGTTTCGCTTCGGTGGTCCGAATCCACCCGCTCCCACCAGAAAAAGGGGATTGCGAATGCAATCGTCTTTTTCACTTTTAGTGCAGTACAATGCCACTTTTTATTTCCTCCTTTACATTCATTTTGAAATATTGTATAATATATAATAACTACTTTCGAAATGGGGAAATGATATATGGAATTCGGAAACAACGGTGCTACCGACGGCTTTTTGATGGTAAAATCAGCCGACCGCAAAGTAACTGCCAAGGGTATGCCCTATCTCGATTTAATGTTGAGCGACAAAACCGGTGAAATTAATGCAAAATTATGGGATTACCACGAGGAAGTTCAAGGTATTTTCGAACCCGGTACTATAGTTAAAGTGCGTGGCTCTGTTACACCGTATAATGGTGTTGACCAATTAAGAATTGAAAAAATCCGTAAGGCAATACCGACAGACGGTGTCGACCCGTCAGATTTTGTTCCCTCTGCCGATGTCAGCGGTGAGCAGTTGTTTTCGGAATTAATGCTGATTGCTGAAAACATTGAAAACGCCGAAATAAAGAACATAGTTGTAGCAATATATAATGAATATAAAGAAAAATTGGTATTTTGGCCTGCAGCATTCAGACTTCACCACGCAATCCGCGGTGGTCTATTGTATCATACACTTTCCATTGTCCGTTTGGCTCAAAGCGTTGCAAAAATATATCCTTCGGTTAACGCTGATTTACTTATTGCCGGTGCAATGCTCCACGATATAGCCAAAACCGATGAATTTATCGTCAATGATGCAGGCACTGCAAGTGGCTATTCGTTAGAGGGCAACTTGGTCGGACACTTGGCAAAGGGTGCTATGATAATCGGCAACTTTGCCGAAAAATTGGGCACATCCGAAGAAACAAAGTTGTTGCTTCAACATATGGTACTTTCCCACCACGGTGAGCCGGAATTCGGTGCCGCAGTAAAACCGATGTTTTTAGAAGCAGAGCTTTTAAGCGAGCTTGACTTAATGGATGCCCGTATTTATGAATTAACCGAGGCTATCGGCTCGGTTGAAACCGGTGAATACACCAACAAAATGTGGGCGCTTGATAACCGCAAGTTCTACAACCACGGCAGAAACCAAGTTACCACAAAAGCAAAGATACTGTGATTACAAAAAAAGCGACCCTTGTGGGTCGCTTTTTTATTAAATATTCAAGCAGCCTGCTTCGAGCATTTTTTGTGCCGCCAGCATTATACCAACCTTGGCACTGTGGAAGTTAAGACCGCCCTGCATCCAAACGGCAAACGGTTCTCTTAACGGTGCGTCGGCAGACAACTCAATAGAAGCACCTAACGTGAAAGCACCCGCCGCCATAATAACCTTACTGTCATATCCGGGCATATCGTCCGGTTCGGGTGCGGCAAATGAATCAATCGGCGAACCGCTTTGTACACCTTTGCAAAACGCAATAAGACTTTCTGGATTGCCGGTGATGACCGACTGAATAATATCTGCCCTTTTCTCGTGAAATGCAGGCGTTACACTGAACCCAAGTTCCTCAAAAAGTGCCGCGGTGAACACCGCAGTTTTAACTGCTTCACCAACGACGTGAGGTGCCGAAAATAATCCCATAAACAGTTCTCTCGTGTGCCCTAACGTTGCACCAACCTCTAAACCTACGCCGGGGCAAGTAAGCCTGTAACCGCATTTTTCAACTAAATCTCTGCGTCCTGCAATGTATCCACCGCAGGGTGCAATTCCACCGCCCGGATTTTTAATAAGCGAGCCTGCCATAATATCGGCTCCAACCTCTAACGGCTCTTTTTTCTCTACGAATTCGCCATAGCAGTTGTCAACCATTACAACTGTTTCGGGCGATATTTTTTTAACCAATTTTGCCAATTCACCGATTTTTTCAACCGACAAACTCGGTCTTAAACTGTAACCGCGTGAACGCTGAATATATGCTATCTTATATTTTTTAGATTTCAATGCTGACTCAATCCCTTTGAAATCGGGTGTGCCGTCGCTTTTAAGTGCAACCTCGTCATAATTAACTCCGAAGTCCTTTAACGAACCGTCAACGTGACCGTCAATTCCCAAAACACCAATAAGTGTATCGTAAGGGCGGCCGGTAAGACAAAGCATATTATCGTTCGGGCGTAAAATACCGAACAGCATTACGGCAAGTGTATGTGTGCCCGAAGCAAATGTGTGGCGGAAAATCGAACTTTCAGCGCCGACACATTCGGCAAAAACCTGCTCTAAAACCTCGCGACCGCGGTCATTGTAGCCGTAACCGGTACTACCTGAAAAATGTGCCTCGGCAACGCCGTTATTTATAAATGCCGACAACACCTTTTGCTGATTATATTCGGTCACCTTTTCAATTTCACCAAAGGTTTTTTCGGCCTTTGCCAACGCCTTATCGGAAACCGATTTAATTCTACTGTCAATTTTAAAAAAGTCCATTTTTATATCTCCTAAAACTCACAAACAGCAACATCACCGCAGTGTTTAAAATCTAAAGCCTCATAAAATCCACCCGAGTTCACTGTGGAGGCGAAAATTTTACTTTGAGGATATTTACAAATAATGTTATGTATAAGCCCTGATACTGCCGTTTTACCCAAGCCTTTGCCACGGTAATTGCCATCAACCGCAACACCTGTTACAAGCGAACAGTATTCCGCCATAAAACCGGCAACTGCAACGGCATTTTCCACAATATAATAATCTGAAGAATTATGATTAAACCTTAAACAAAAATCGGTATACCAAAGGTCAAAGGGAGGTAAATCAATATCACCGTCAGTCCCCTTTTGAAGCAGTTTATACACATCGGTAATGCTTTTATGCCCGTTTTCATAAGGAAAATCATCAGGTTTTGCCGCCTTGCTAAACTCATATAGCAAGGCTTTGTTAATTCGTTTGGCATTCAGCCTTTCGGACACCTCACCGTCACAAAAAACCACGGCACTGCAAAATGAAAAATACGCATTTAATTCATCAAAATCTGCATTATCAAAACAAATCAGCGTAAATGAGTTGTCCATCCCACCAAACACCGCTGCTGTTTCACCGCCAATAATTTGTGCAAACAATTCCACCCCTACCGAACCATGATAGGTATTAATAAGTGCATCAATTCTTGCTGTAAAAACGCTTTTTTCTAATACTTCGGGTAAATTTTCAATCCGCACTATCAATTCATTTCACCTGAAGCTAGTTTGTTTATCAATTGATAGGTCAAATTACGCACCGATTTTACATCATCAACACTTGCCACCGATGACGCCGAATGAATATACCGACAAGGCACCGACACGGCAACGGTGCGCACACCGCCTCGTGACTGATGAATCCCTGCGGCATTATTTCCGCCCGCAACGAAAGATTTAACCTGTGCCTTTATACCTTTTTCTTTAGCCAGAGCCAAAGATTTGTCGAACAAATCCTTATCATAAAGTGTGCCTCGGTCCATAAAAGAAAGTACGGCACCTTCACCAACACAACAGACCTTCTTGTCATCCAAAACGCCTGCTATATCAGCCGCAGTTGTCGACTCAACCACAATCGCAAAATCGGGCTCAACCAAGTATGCTACCGTCTTGGCACCTGCCCCGACCTCTTCATTTACCGAAAACGAGGCGTAAAAATCATATTCCGGCTCGGAATTAATGATATCCAAAATTGCCCAACAACCCGCTCTGTCATCAATTGCTTTTGAAACAATCAGATTGCCTGAATTCTCAAACGACTCTGAAAACACCGCACAGTCACCGACCGAAACCATAGCCTCTGCTTCCTGCTTGGACTCGGCTCCAATATCAATATAAAGTGCATCCTCATCCGGCATTTTCTCTTTTTCCAAGGAGGTTAACATATGAACCGGCTTTGAACTGATAACGCCCTTGACACCGTTTAAAAATTCAACCTTTCTTGCCAGCATAACAGAAGTATTAATACCGCCGACTGTGGTAAATTTCAACATTCCCTCGGGCGTGATATATGTGACAATAAAGCCGACCTCATCCATATGAGCATCAACCATAATTTTTTTATCAGGTCGTTTTTTGCCCTTTACAAATGCGATGATATTACCCAAGGCATCAACTTTAACTTCAGCCTTATCTTTAATCTGCTGAATAATATAATCCCTCACCGCATTTTCACGGCCGCTGGGCGCATTTAATTCGCAAAGTAATTTTAATTGTTCCATTATTTCACCTCACGAGTTAAAACAAATTCCGTTAAAATTTGCGCCACCGAGTCAATATCCTTGACATCAATTACCTCAACCGGTGTGTGCATATTCCTTAGTGGAATTGACAAAAGTCCAGACGGCACTCCGCACTTGGTTTCAACAATTTTATCAACATTTGTGGAGGTTTTGCCGCCCATAACCTCAAATTGATGCTTAATTTTATTTTTTCTTGCAACTGCTTTAAGGTCATCTGTCACAGTAGTTGACAACAAAGGTGAAATTCCAATCATTGCGCCACCGCCTAAAACTCCGGTTTTATCCGGTGCGATATCGGGTGCATTTCCAAAACTTACGTCAACCGCAATCGCAACATCAGGATTTATGCTAAAACACTGAGTCTTAGCACCAATCCCGCCTAATTCCTCTGCATCGCTAAGCAAAAACACTACGTTACAGGGTAAATTTTTACCGCTCAGATTTTCTGCACACTTAATAAGTGCGGCACAGCCTGCACGGTTGTCAAGCGACCTTGAGGTAACCTTATCCCCTGCGAGTTGACTGAATTCAGCCCCAAAACCCACTCTGTCACCAACCGAGATAATTTCCTCAGCCTTTTCACCAAGACCAGTATCAATATACATATCCTCGATTTTCAAAACGCTGTCAGATTTGCTTAAATGCGGCGGAGTGCTGCAAAAAACACCTCTTACAGATTTCTTACCGTAAATAGTCACTCTCATTCCCGCCAACATTCTTGAATCAATTCCGCCGGCAGCCTGCACCTTTAAAAATCCGTTATTAACAGAGGTTACAACCATACCGATTTGGTCAATATGAGCATCAATCAAAACGGTATAATCGCTGTTGCCCTTAAGCGTTCCGATAAGGTTGTTACCGTCACGGCGAGTGATACAGTACTGTGATAGGTAACCCTCTGCAATATTTAAGGCACTACCGACTCCACCGATGAAATCCACCTCTGATAAGCTCTTTAAAATATTTTTGATACCCTGCATAAATTCTCCAAATTACAAATTATTTACTAATTCCTTAAAATGCTTGCCGCGGGCGACAAAATTCGGATAAGCATCGAAGCTTGCACAGGCCGGACTAAGTGCCACGATATCACCCGAAACAGCCATTTCATTAGCCACTATAACTGCTTCATTAAGGTTGTTAACCTTGATAATTCTCGGACTTCCCTCACGATAATTTTCATCTGATTTTACAGCTTGTTCGATTTTATCGGCAGTAGGACCACTTAAAATCAAAAGTTTTACCTTGTCGACAACATATGGCGCCATAGGTTCAAACGGAATATGTTTATCGTAACCGCCGGCGAGCAGAATAATTTTGTCATTAAAAGCTTTAAGGCAGGCTATTGTTCTTGTGGGGCTGGAGGCAATAGAGTCATTAAAATACCTTACCCCGTTATTTTCACGGACAAACTCGATGCGGTGTTCAACACCTGTAAATTCATGCGCAACCCTTACAATACTGTCTGCACCGACATATCCCCAAACCGCCGAAATAGCGGCGAGATAATTTTCAACATTATGGTCACCCATAATTGCAATGTCATCCTTGTGCATTAGCGGTACTGAAATACCGCGATATGATAAATTAAGGTAGCCATCCTTACCTAACCAAGCGCCGTTCTTTACCTGTTGGTTCATTGAAAAATACAGTGTCTGGCCTCTGATATCGTCACTGAAGCCTGCAGTAATATCATTATCCAGATTAAGCACCGAACGGGAAAATGCATTTTGATGGAGTAAAATGTTCTTTTTTGCGCCAACGTACTCGTCCATATTTTTGTGAACATCAAGATGATTTGGTGCAACGTTGGTCACAACGGCGACATCAGGGCCCTTGCGCATAGAGATAAGTTGGAATGACGATAATTCCACAACGACAAAATCATCCTTAGTCATTTTCTCAATTTGCGGTAAAAGCGGAGTTCCGATGTTACCCCCGACAAACACATTTTTACCCTCTGCTTTAAGCATTTCGGAAATCAAGGTGGTGGTAGTGGTTTTGCCATCAGAACCGGTTACGGCGAAAACCGTTGCAGGACAAAGGTCAAAGAAAACCTCCATTTCACTTGTAACAACAATACCGTTATCACGGGCACGTTGGAGCTCAGGCAGGTCAAACTGCATACCGGGAGTACGGAAAATCATATCGACCTCTAAATCATTAAGATAGCCGGCTCCGAGACGAAGCTCTGTACCCTTTGATTCTAACACGTCGGCAATTTCACCGATTTGCTCACGTGTACGCCGGTCGCAAGCCACAACACGTGCGCCCATATTCAAAAATTTTTCAATAAGCGGAGTGTTACTTACACCGATTCCACACATAGCTATTTTTTTGCCACTGATTTGTTCGAAAAACTGCTTACAATCCATAATCCTGCCCCTTTATATGTATTTAGGTAGATTTTGAGTATATATTATATTATACTTTTTCTTTTGATAAATATCAATATCAGAATTAGAAATTATTGGATAGCCAACAAAAAAACCCGGTGCAAGCCGAAGCCTGCACCGAGCCTGAATTTGAAATATTGCCGGACTAAAGTAAGACCGAATTATCAGTCCCACAACTCCCACGGGTTACCCTTAATGTAAACCGAGGAACCGTCCTCTTCACTTTCGTCATACAAAGGAATGACAGCAATGTTTTCATCAGCGAAAATGGAGGTAATCTCCAACATAGGTCTAATATACTCTTTCATGTTTCTGTCCTCCTTCATTACTGTGCGTCAGGCGCTGATTTAATAACGCTTGTAACACCTTCTACACCTCTATAGGAAGCTGAGCTAAGTCCATAATAGGTGTAGGTGCTACCTACTCTGGTATACATAACTGCAGAATAGGATACGCCGTAAGCAGTCTTTCCACTCTCAGTAGAAAGACCGGTTAAAACAACCTGATAATAAGAATTCTTACTATCCTTAGCGTAAATGATTTCAGAACCATCCTGCTTACACTTAACTGTCTGAGCATACTCGTGGCCTGCGCCGTCAGGCAAATACCAGGTATTGCTTGCAACAGATGCATAAACAGACGGGAGAACTACGAAACCAATTTCCTCAGCAGCTTCTGCTACTTCGTTAGGTAAGAAATCCTTGAAACGTAAGCCTGCGGAAATGTAGCTATCACCGCTTCCGCTTGCATTACGGTTAGAAATCTGTGTGCTTTCGATAGAAGTAAGTTCTGCTTCTTCAGAAATAACAAGGTTGTCAATATATACGTTAGTACCGCCGATATAGAAATAGCTTGTTATAGTTGCCAATTTTCCATATGCATCGCCGCCCGTATTGGTAAGTGCAATAAGGTCTTCATTGGTATAGTCAATGACAATCGTGTATGACTGCCAACCACTACCGAATCCGTATCCTTTAGCATACTCACCGTTCGGGTCTCCGGGTGAATAACGTACGTCACCTACATAGAATTCAAGATAACTGTTAAGGGTTGTGCTGGTGCAACCACCCGACTCGTTATAAAGGAACGTTCTCGGGTCAGCTGTGCTGGTTTCCGAAGCTAACATAATTGTGGGGTAAGCAGAAGAAGCATCAGACCTTCCGTCGAATGTGATGACGTACTTCTTACCTGCCTTAATAACCTGAGAATCCTTAAATGCAGAACGGCCGCTGGCAACCTTTAATACTCTACCGCGACCTGCTTCATCAACGAATGAAGCTGAGCCGGTGCTAATCAAGTTAGACGTAGACTCGGTTTCCATATCATGGTTAACCTTAGTAATATTTGCTACCTTTGAGCCACCGGGAGTAATTGTTGCAACTTCAGAAATAACGAGGTTGTCGTAATAAACGTTAGTACCGCCGATATAGAAATAGCTTGTTATAGTTGCCAATTCTCCATATGCAGGGCCGGGCGTAGAGGTTAATGTAATGAGGTCTTCATTGGTATAGTCAATGACAATCTTATATGACTGCCAATCGCTACCGAATCCATAACCTTTAGCATACTCACCGTTCGGGTCTCCGGGTGAATAACGTGTGTCTCCTATATAGAACTCAAGATAACTGTTAAGGGTTGTGCTGGTGCAACCACCCGACTCGTTATAAAGGAACGTTCTCGGGTCAGCTGTGCTGGTTTCCGAAGCTAACATAATTGTGGGGTAAGCAGAAGAAGCATCAGACCTTGCGTCGAATGTGATGACGTACTTCTTACCTGCCTTAATAACCTGAGAATCATTAAAGGCAACACGGTTACTGCTGACCTTTAATACTTTACCACGACCGGCTTCATCAACAAAGGAAGCTACGCTACCGTTTATCAAAGCATCAGTGGTCTCGGTATCCATATCATGGTTAACTTTTTCGATTTCGAAATCTCTTGTGGTACTGTCAGGAGTAACGTCACTGGTTTCAACAATCTTAAAGTTGTCGTAATAAACGCCGTTACCACCGATATAGAAATAGCTTATTTGTTTTGCCAATCTTCTATATGCATCGCCCTCTTCAAGATTGGTCAATTCAATAAGTTCTTCATTGGTATAGTCAATAACAATCTTGTATGACTCCCAAGTAGTACCGATTTGGAGACCGGCATTACTGAAGAGAGTGGTAACATTATACTTATTGCCACCTTTATAGAACTCAAAATATTGATTCAGTTTTCCGTTTTCTGTAGCGCTACCGCTGGCATCACTAATGAAAAATCTGGGGTCAGCTGTACTGGTTTCCGAAGCAAGCACGAATACGGGGTAAGCAGCAGAATCAGCTTTTGCATCAAAGGTAACGGTATACTTCTTGCCTACCTCAATAACCTGAGAATCCTTAAATGCAGAACGGCCGCTGCTAACCTTTAATACATTACCACGTCCGGTTTCTGCGGGGAATGAAACTGAACCGGTATTTATTAAACTATCTGCGGTCTCAGTATCCATATCATGCTCAACTACAACGGTAACTTTGTATTCAGGGAGAGGCTCTGTTCCGGGAACTGAATTCGAATACGAATCAACCGAAATGACAGAGAAGTTATCATAATACATCTGTTTACCGTTAGCTGTGCCTGCGCCGATAGAAAGATATGCCGGCTGGGTTGTGAAATATCCGTTTCTGTTTGCAGGATATGCATTTTCATTGTTAAATACACTTTCCCATACAGCCGAATCTAAATTAAGAGTAAAGCCATAATGAGTCCACTCGGTTGTGGGTTTGTTAAAATCATCATAGCTGCTCTTTTCTACGCCGTTGACGTAGAATTTCGAACCGGAATCTACCATTGCCTGCTTTGCTACATCCCAGCTTAAGAATACTCTATAGGCAGTAGTATCTGAACCACCAATTATAAAGTTAAAATCGGTACATTCTGCGCCGGATACAGTCTTAGCGTCAAAAGAAATATAGTATTTACGGCCTGCCAACAAAACCTTGAGTTCCTCTAATGCCAATCTTGCATTACCTGATGCGGTAAGGTGCATATTCTGCCCAGAGAAATCGTAAGAAACGTTGTGAGTTTGTGTCGGTGTCAACGGAGTCGAGAAATCAAGCGAAACGGAAGAAGGTACAGTTGTCTCAGCCGATACCGGTGATACGAAACACACAGCAACAACCGAAACAAGAAGTGCCAAGCATAACACTACGCTTAAAGTCTTTTTGCTTACATTAAACATAAATTTTTCTCCTTTCTTATTTTGAAATAAGAAATATTTTTTTGAATTGATTACACACGCTTTAATCAGTAGTTTTTGCCGCTCGTCGAAACTGCCTTCGCCGTTACACGACTCACTAAAGACACTAAGAGAGTATAACCATACTAATTCTACTTTATTAAACCACACAATTTTAGAAATGTCAATACCAAATTTTTAATTTTTTTATATTTTTTTATTCAAAAGCTGCACTGAATTATCGGCTATCATTTTCAGGTTTTTTAATGGCCCTTTACATTATATATATAACACAGTTTTCATCCCTTTTATTTGGTATATACGACAAAAACTTATTTAATGCTTGATTTTCCGACGGCCAATATATATAATGTAAGCATAAACGGTAGAAAGTTGCGGTACGCCACAACTTTTAAGTCTTTTAAAATATTTTAGGAGGAACAGCAAAATGAAACTAAAACCCCAAAGACGCAAAGTTTGGGTTACGGTTGCTATGATGTGCTTGATTGTTTTTACAGTCACTTCGCTCTTTATAACAGCCTCGGCCGAGAGTGACGGCTTAGCAGAACCCGAAACTGTAATCACCCCTGCCACCGCAACCGTAACGGTTGACGGCGAAGACACTCAGTACGATTTTACTGTCGGAATTTTTGACGAGGATTTTGACGGTAATGATGCCAAGGATTACGTTGATAACTATGATACCAATGTAAACCACGACCCTAATTTTAGGGAAAATCTCGACACCGCACTCGGTAAAGTGCGTGAGGAAATCCCCTATTTCGCAACTATCTGGTCACTTTTGCCGCCTATTATCGCAATTGTTTTGGCTCTCATTACCAAAGAGGTTTACTCTTCCCTCTTCCTTGGTATTTTGGTCGGCGGATTGATTTACTCTAACTTTAATTTCGAAGGAACCATCACCCACGTATTCTCAGATGGCTTCGTGGGAAGTATTGCAGACTCTTATAATGTAGGTATTCTCATTTTCCTTGTTATGCTCGGCGCTATGGTCGCCATGATGAACAAGGCCGGAGGCTCGGCCGCTTTCGGACGCTGGGCAACCAAGCATATTAAGTCCAGAATCGGTGCTCAATTGGCCACTGTGGCATTAGGTATACTTATTTTCGTTGATGACTATTTTAATTGCCTGACCGTAGGCTCGGTTATGCGTCCTATTACTGACAAGCACAACATTTCACGTTCGAAGTTAGCATACATAATCGATGCTACCGCCGCTCCGATTTGTATTATTGCTCCTATTTCTTC
>JAZSCC010000022.1:0-4821 GCA_045602685.1 Acutalibacteraceae bacterium
AAAAAATTTAAGGGTCCTATTTTCTCAATAGTTATCGTTGTTTAATTTTCAAGGTCCGCTTTGCGCTTTTTCTCTTGCGTTTTCAGGGCTTTTTATCGCCCGTTTCCTTTGAGGCGCTCGATTATATTACCACACCACTTCCGGTTTGTCAACAGTTTTTTTCACAAAACTCCAAAAATTTTTTATTATTTTAAAAGTGGCGCAGCCCCGTGTTTATAAGCACCTTTCGGGATATCTCGATTATGCCCGAGTGTTTGTGTTTTTATACATTACAGTACACATTATATTGATATTTTCTACATACCACTCTGTTGTTTGCGTATTTTTACTCCAATATCATCTTTATCAACCATACACTTCGTATCCTGCAGTAAAATTACTATTGAAAAATAGTTTGCTTTACATTATAATATATAAAATAAATTATATATTATATATTTATTTTCCTTACATTATATATAAGGCTTTTCAGGGGGTTATTATGCAATACTCGTTTTCAGGTCCGGTGGCAGACTTAAAACCGTCAGCCATTCGTGAAATTTTAAAATTTACATCTATGCCCGGGTATATTCCTTTTGCCGCAGGCAATCCGGCACCCGAGGCACTGCCGACCGATACCGTTGCCAAAATTTCTGCCGAAATTCTTTCAACACGTCCCGTTGACGCTTTGCAATACTCAGTAACCGAAGGCTATATGCCTTTACGCAACCATTTGAAAGAGTATATGAAGCAAAAACACAATATCGGCAGTGACAACGACGAGATTATTATAACCTCCGGCGCACAGCAGGTTATGAACCTTACCACAATGGTACTGTGCAACCGCGGTGACACCGTCATTTGCGAAAACCCGAGTTTTATCGGTTCGCTTAATGCGTTCCGTTCGTTTGGCGTAAATTTGGTCGGTGTTGACATCGACTCTGACGGAATGAACATGGAAAAACTGGAAGTTGCTCTTAAGTCCAACCCCAACGCTAAATTCATTTACACAATCCCTACTTTCCAAAATCCGTCGGGCACTACAATGAGCCTTGAAAAACGCAAAGCCCTTTATGCTCTTGCGAAAAAATACGAGGTTTTGATTTTAGAAGACAACCCTTATAGCGACACCCGTTTCAGCGGCGAAGAGTTGCCAACAATCAAGAGTATGGATACCGATGGCATTGTCATCTATGCCGGCACCTTCTCAAAGGTTATTTCCCCCGGACTTCGTGTTGGTTTTACCGTTGCTCCCAAGGAAATTGTGCAAAAGATGGTGGTTTGCAAGCAAACCAGCGATGTGCACACAAGCATTTTCGGACAAATGATTTGCCACGAATTTATGACCAAGTACGATTACGAGGCCCATCTCGACCGCAACCGTGAGGTTTATCGCAAAAAATGTGACCTTATGACCGGACTTATTGACCAGCATTTAGGCAAATACGTGACCTACGTAAAACCCGAGGGTGGTTTGTTTGTTTGGCTTGAATTGCCCAAAAACGCCGATATGGTAGGTTTCTGCACTAAAGCAGTTGAAAACAAGGTTGCCACCGTGCCGGGCACCGCATTCACAACCAGTGTTAACGCCGAAAGCCACTGCTTCAGAACCAACTACTCTACCCCAACCGACGAGCAGATTGTAAAAGGTATGGAAATCTTAGGCAAAACCGCAAAGGAATTTTTAAGTAATATATATAATGTAAGAAATTACATTTGAGGAGATAATTATGGAACAGAATACTGCCCCGAAAAAGCGGGCTTTGAGTTTTATACAATCAAGCGGTATGTTTACGCTGGGCAACTATCTCGGCGCCGTTAAGAATTGGAACGCTATGCAGGAGGAGTTCGAGTGTGTTTTCGGCATTGCCGACCTGCATTCTATTACCGTACGCCAAGACCCCGCAACATTGCGCAAACAGATTTACTCTGCTGCCGCAATGTTATTGAGTACCGGTCTTGACCCCGAGAAATCGTTGATTTTTATGCAGTCGCACGTTGCGGCTCATTCTCAGTTGGCTTGGATTTTAAACTGCTACACCCAATTTGGCGAACTGTCAAGAATGACACAGTTTAAGGACAAATCACAAAAGCATGCCGACAACGTCAACGCAGGACTTTTCACCTATCCCGTTTTAATGGCGGCTGATATTTTACTTTACAAACCCGATTTGGTTCCGGTTGGCGCCGACCAAAAGCAACACTTGGAAATCGCTCGTGACATTGCCAAGCGTTTTAACGGTATTTATGGCGATGTTTTCACAATTCCCGAACCGTACATTGCTCCCATTGGTGCAAAGGTTATGTCCTTGCAGGAGCCGGAAAAAAAGATGTCAAAATCTGATGAAAACGAGAATGCAAAAATCCTTTTAACCGACGAGCCGGACGTTATTATGCGTAAATTCAAACGTGCAGTAACCGACTCTGAGGCAAAGGTTTGTGTCGGCGAAAACAAACCGGGAATTAACAATCTTATTGAGATTTATTCCTGTATTACGGGCAAAACTACCGATGAAATCACCGCCGAGTTTGAGGGCAAAGGCTACGGCGATTTCAAATCAGCCGTCGGAGAGGCGGTCGTCGAAGAATTACGGCCGGTTCAGGAAAAGTATAATACGTATATTTCCGACAAGGCACAACTTGAAAAAATCTATAAAGAGGGCGCCGAGAAAGCGCGCTACGTTGCAGGAAAAACTCTTTCAAAAGTAATGAAAAAAATCGGTTATGTGCTATAATTAATCTGAAACAAAAAAAGGAAAGGCTCGCCTTTCCTTTTTTTATTTATAAAACAACTTTTTGAATCTTGCCCTGACGGATTAATTCCGCCAATTTCAAAACTGCAGCTTGAGTTTTAGCATCCTTAATCTCTCCCGACATTATCATTTCAACCACTTTTTCAACCGGCAGTTTCTCCGACTCCAAAAATTCGTCTTCATCAAGGTTTGCTTTGCCTTGTGAAAGCCCAATTGCAGCATACATCCAGATTGTCTCTGCGCAATATCCGGGGGAAGGATATAATTGGCCAAGCGGAATAAATCTTTCGGCGGTCATTCCGGTTTCCTCGCGCAATTCACATATTCCGCAGTTTAATGGTTCCTCGTCGCCGTCGCGCTTGCCGGCAGGAAGCTCATAAATGACCTCACCGTAAGGATATCTGAACTGCTTAACCAAATATATTTCATTCTCTTTAGTCAGAGCTGCAACACAAACACCGCCGTTATGCTCAACAACCTCTCGGCACGCTGTTTTTCCGTCGGGCAAAAATGCTTCGTCCACCCGCATATTTATGATTTTACCCTTATAAACATATTTTTTACCAAGAGTTTTTTCCTCTAAATTCATACACAAATCCCCTTTAGCATAAATATTTATAAAGTAATTTTGAGGGTAATTATATGAAACCAATTATAAAACATATAGAGTATGATTGCAATAGTTTTGATGCAGTATTAAAGACATTAATGGCCGAATATTCTTTTTTGAAAATGACCTCAATCGGCAAGACGGTTATGGGACGTGACATAAAAGCCTTGCGAATCGGTGATAAGGAAGAATGTGTTTTATATACTGCCGCAATACACGGGAGCGAACGAATAACCGCCACCGTTATGCTGCGGTTTATTGCCGATTTGTGCCAGGCGTTAAAAACCAACGGCAAGCTTTCTGATGTTGATGCAAGGCGAGCTCTAACAGAAAAAAGTGTGATTTTTATACCCATGTGCAATCCCGACGGATGCGAAATTTCGCTCAAGGGTGCGCTCGGTTGCGGTGCCTTTGCCGGCCGATTGAGTAGGCTTTGCAACGGCAATTTTACAAATTGGAACGCCAACGCCCGCGGCGTTGACCTTAATCACAATTTTAATGCCGGATGGGAAAGGCTTCACGAAACAGAGCGTAAAGAGGGGTTTTTCGGCCCGGGTCCCACGCGTTACGGAGGCACACGTCCCGAAAGCGAACCCGAAACGGTAGCCCTAGTCGAGCTTTGTCGAAGTTTGGCCGTACGGTATGTAATGTGTTTTCACAGTCAGGGCGAAGTGATTTACTGGGATTATAACAACATTGACACCTGCCGGGGAAGAAAAATGGCTGAGATTTTTGCAGCGTCAAGCGGTTATGCTCTGGATGTGCCCTGTGCACTTGCAACCGGCGGCGGCTTTAAGGATTGGTTTATTGAGGAATTTCACCGTCCCGGCTTTACAATAGAGGTCGGAACAGGAAAAAATCCTCTCCCGCCAGACACAGGAGAGGAAATATACCAAAAAATCAAAGAAATGATGATGTTAGGACTTCTTATGTGATTAAAAACACCTATCGTGTGCTTTTTCTCTTAAGTAGAGCACGTCACCTTAACTTAAGCACGGTAAAACCAAGGCCGTCAACCTTAACCTGACTGTCTTGGGGCAGATATCCGAAGATTACTTCGGCATCTTTGAACCCTTCAGGTGCAGGAATAAATATTGGTTCATCCCAACGGTTTACCGCCACAAAAATCTGCTCAGATTTGCTCGTCCTTAAAAAAGCAATATGACCGGGACCGTATGATACAGGGCAAAAATCTCCATCCTCTAAAGCTTTGGCTTTACGGCGGAATTGACCTAAGGTTTTGTAAAATTGAACCAAGTAACAGTCCTCTTTACCCCACGGATAAAAGCCGCGGCAAAACGGGTCGCCGTAGCCCTCCATTCCGGCCTCATCGCCATAATAAAGCGACGGGATTCCGGGCAAGGTATACTGCAAAAGCGCCGTAATATACAAAAGCTTCTTTGCATTCTGCATTTGAGCTTCGTTCATTCTTTGAACACTTTGCCACGCCCGGTCTCTGCCTGATGCCGATTCACCGCC
>JAZSCC010000023.1:0-4496 GCA_045602685.1 Acutalibacteraceae bacterium
ACTTGATGGCAAAAGAAATCAAGTTTTTGGGCAATGCGGTGGAAAACCCGGTTCGTCCGTTTGTTACCATTTTGGGCGGTGCCAAAGTTGCTGATAAGCTTCCGGTTATCGAAAATCTTCTTACCAAGGCTGACACTGTTATCGTTGGTGGCGGTATGGCTTACACCTTCTTGGCAGCTAAAGGCTATGGTGTTGGCACTTCCCTTTTAGATGAAGAAAAGGTTGAATACTGTAAAGAAATGATGGCTAAGGCAGAGGCTAACGGCGTTAAACTGCTTCTCCCTATCGACTGCACTGTTGGCAAAGTATTCCCTGACCCGATTGACGGTCCTGTTGATGTAACCGTTGTTGATGCAGACAAAATCCCCGCAGACTCAATGGGTCTTGACATCGGCACTAAGACTGCCGAAATGTTTGCCGAGGCTGTAAAGACTGCTAAGACTGTTGTTTGGAACGGACCTATGGGCGTATTTGAAAACCCGACTCTTGCAAAGGGTACTATCGCTGTTGCTAAATCTTTAGCCGAAACCGATGCTACTACCATTATCGGTGGCGGTGACTCTGCAGCTGCCGTTAACACCTTAGGCTTTGGTCCTAAGATGAGCCACATCTCTACCGGTGGCGGCGCCTCACTTGAGTTCCTTGAGGGTAAAGAACTTCCCGGTATTGCAGCTGTTAACGATAAGTAATTATCACTAAAAACTTTAAAACGCGGCACGGGACAACTTCTTGTGCCGCAGTTTTGTGTAAATTCATAAAATACAACTTGGAGGAAAACATAATGAATAAGACTTTAAGAAATGCCGTTATCGCCGGCAACTGGAAAATGAATAAGACCCCCGCTGAAACCACAGCCCTCATCAACGAAATGAAACCGCTTGTAGCAGACGCTGATTGCAAGGTTGTACTTTGCGTACCTTTTATTGACATTCCTGCTGCTGTTGAGGCTGCTAAAGGCTCTAACATCGAAATCGGTGCAGAGAACGTTCACTTTAAGGCCTCGGGTGCTTACACCGGCGAAATTTCTGCCGAAATGCTTGTTGAGTCCGGCGTAAAATACGTTGTTATCGGTCACTCTGAGCGTAGACAGTACTTCGGTGAAACCGACCAGACTGTTAACCTTCGCACACTTGCAGCATTAAACGCCGGTTTAACCGCTATCGTTTGTGTTGGTGAAACTTTAGAGCAAAGAGAACTCGGCTACACTGAAACTCTTTTAAAATTCCAAACTAAAATGGCACTCACAAACGTTACTGCCGAGCAGTTAAAGAACGTTATTATCGCCTACGAGCCGGTTTGGGCAATCGGTACCGGTGTTACCGCTACTGCTGACCAGGCTGACGAGGGTAACGGTTTTGTTCGTGAGGCTATTGCAGAGGTTTACGGTAAGGATATTGCAGAGACCGTTACTATTCAGTACGGTGGCTCTATGAATGCCAAAAACGCCGACGAGCTTGTTGCCAAGATTAACGTAGACGGCGGACTTATCGGCGGCGCCTCCTTAAAGGCTGAGGGTTTCTCAATTATTGTTAAGGCCGCAAGTAAGTAATTTTAAAATATAATTTAGAGGTATATTAATGAAAAAACCTATTGTTTTAACAATTATGGACGGTTTTGGTTTTGACCTTAACAAAATCGGCAACGCCATTCACGCCGCCAAAACCCCCTGCCTTGATAAAATTTTCAAAGAGTGCCCGACCACCCAAATCGGTGCTTCGGGTATGGATGTGGGTTTGCCTGACGGTCAAATGGGCAACTCTGAAGTAGGTCACACAAACATCGGTGCAGGTCGTGTTGTATATCAGGAATTAACACGTATTACCAAGGCAGCACGTGATGGTGAACTTCCTAAAAATGAGGCTCTTGTCGGTGCTATTGAAAACTGTAAAAAGAATCATTCTGCTCTTCATTTTATGGGACTTGTTTCAGACGGCGGTGTTCATAGCCATATTGAACATCTTTATTCTTTGATTGAAATGGCCAAGGTTTTCGGTCTTACTGAGGTTTATGTGCACGCCCTTTTAGACGGACGTGATGTCCCTCCTGCTTCAGGCGCAGATTTTGTTGCCGAACTTCAGCAGAAAATGGCTAATATCGGTATCGGTAAGATTTCTACAATTTCCGGCCGTTACTACGGTATGGACCGCGATAATCGTTGGGAGCGTGTTGAAAAGTTCTATAACGCTGCAGTTCTGGGCGATGGCATTATGGCTGACAATGCTGTTGAGGCTATTAAAAAGTCATACGAAACCATTGACGAAGACGGCAAGCACTTAACCGACGAGTTTGTAATTCCTACCGTTATCGCAGGCGGTAAAGCTATTGCTGATGGCGACAGTGTTGTATTTTTTAACTTCCGTCCAGACCGTGCTCGTGAAATCACCCGCACCTTCGTTGATGATGATTTTAACGGTTTTGAGCGTAAGGGTGGCAGAAAGAAAGTTTTCTATGTTTGTATGACTCAATATGATGCTACTATGCCTAATGTGCATATTGCATTTAAACCGCAAACTTTGGTTAACACTCTTGGTGAATACATTTCTAAAAAAGGATTGAAACAACTTCGCATTGCCGAAACTGAAAAGTATGCTCACGTAACCTTCTTTTTTAACGGCGGTAAAGAGGTTGAATATCAGGACGAGGACAGGATTCTTGTTAAATCCCCTTCTGTTGCAACCTATGATATGCAACCCGAAATGAGTGCAGTCCCCGTTTGTGACAAGGTTTGCGAAGCTATTAAATCCGGAAAATATGATGTTATAATTTTAAACTTTGCCAACTGTGATATGGTTGGTCACACCGGTGTTTTTGATGCTGCTGTAAAAGCAGTTGAAACGGTCGACACTTGTATCGGACGAGTTGTTGAAGCAACCCAATCAATGAACGGCGTTGTGCTTATCACTGCAGACCACGGTAATGCCGACTGTATGTCCGATACCGACGGTTCACCCTTTACTGCACACACAACCAACCCCGTTCCGTTCAGCGTTATAGGTTATGCCTGCACGCTACGTGAGGGTGGTAAGCTTTGCGACATTTCACCGACCATTCTTGATATTTTAGGTTTAGAACAACCGGTTGAGATGGACGGACAAAGTCTTATTAAATAATTACGTTTGACACCGAAAGCCGACTGTAATCAGTCGGCTTTTTAATTGATTTTATGTCGAATTATGGTGTTTTTTGTCAAAATTTGTTGACTAATTCTATTTTTTTAGTTATAATAGTTATGTTTTAATAAAAATGTGAGGTGGAAAAATGAAAGCAACGGGAATTGTAAGAAACGTTGATAAACTCGGAAGAATAGTTATCCCTGCAGAAATTCGCGATAAATTGGGCGTTAAAGGAACCGGCGGACTACTGGAACTCTATGCAGACGGAGATTCAATTATCCTTAGAAAGTATGAACCTGCTTGTATATTCTGCCAAAACAATGAGGATATAATTATTTTTAAAAGTAAGAAAGTTTGCCGAAAATGTGCAGAGGAAATGTCCGATTTAAAATAATCTTAATACAACAAAACCGCAGTTAGAATTCTTTCCTACTGCGGTTTTAATTTTTAATTAGTTGTTGTTAAAATCCAATATTTTCTCGAAGGCTTCGGCATCAATCGTCAATGCATCAAGCTGATGGTCATACAAAGCAGCAACAATACCGTCTGACAGCTTGACCTGATGTTGTTCGCCCGTAGACATATTCTTTAATATACAGTGGTCATTTGCTAATTCATCATCACCGATAACCGTACTAAAGGTTGCACCGATTTTATCTGCATATTTCATCTGTGCCTTGACCGAACGGCCTGCAACATCGGTAACAGCGGTAAAACCTTCAGCCCTCAAGTCCATACAAAGTTTTGTTGCTTTCAGTTTAGCATCCTCACCCATTGTTGCAATATATACATCGGGTGCCTTTGGCTTTGGGAATTCGGCATCTTGTGCTTCCATAACCAACAACAAGCGCTCGATACCCATTGCAAAGCCTAAAGACGGCATTTCCGGTCCGCCCATTTGACCTACCAGACCGTCATAGCGTCCACCACCGCAAACCGTTGCCTGTGCACCAATGTCGCCCGAAACAAATTCAAAAACGGTTTTGGTGTAATAATCAAGTCCGCGCACAATCTTTGGATTTACGGTAAATTTAAGCTCTGCAGAATCCAGGTGCTTTTTAACCCCTTCAAAATGCTCACGACAGCCGTCACAAAGAAAATCAAGCATAACGGGTGCTTTATTGGCAATCTCCTTACACACCGGTGATTTACAATCCAAAATGCGCATTGGATTACGGTCAAGTCTATCCTGACAAGTCTCACAAAGTTCAGACTTTCGAGACGAAAAATATTCCTTTAAGGCAGTGTGATACTTTGCTCTACACTCAGGACATCCTATTGAATTGATTTCCAAAGATAAATTTTTAATTCCTAAATTCAATAAACTTGAATTTGCCAACAAAATCATTTCAGCATCGGCAGACGAAGTCGGAGGCCCAAGCG
>JAZSCC010000024.1:0-2123 GCA_045602685.1 Acutalibacteraceae bacterium
AGGGTGTTGTGGAAGGAGTTTAGAGTTGCTCTGCTTTGCGGTGTGACTTTGGCGGTAACCGGCTTTTTAAAGATATATTTAATTGACAACCTTCTTCTTAATATGGAGGTTTCATATCTTCAAATGCTGGTTATAGCGTTAACTTTGATGGTCACTGTTTTTGTCGCTAAATTAGTCGGTTGTGCATTACCGATATTTGCTAAGGCTGTAAAATTAGACCCTGCTGTTATGGCAAGTCCTTTTATTACAACCATTGTTGATGTAATATCGCTTATTGTATATCTTTTTATTGCAATGAATATTTTAGCGTTATAGTTTCAAATTTAAAAAGGTGGTGGCAGTGTGACGGTTTCGGTAGCGTTAGCAACTTATAACGGCAAAAAGTTTTTGAAGGCCCAATTGGATTCTTTGCTTTTAAGCACAAGGCAACCGAAAGAGGTTATAATTATTGATGACTGCTCAACCGACACTACTGCCGAACTTGTAAAAAGATATATTGCAGAGCATAAGTTAAACTGGAAATTTTCGATTGCCAACAGCAATTCGGGGTATATACGGAATTTTTATAACTGTCTAAAACAGTGTACAGGTGATGTTATTTTCCTTTGTGACCAGGACGATGTGTGGTACAGTGAGAAAATTGAAAAAATCACCGAAATTTTTGAAAGTGACCAAGAGGTTTTGGCTGTCAACAGTTCGTTTGATATAATTGATGCAAAAGGTGATATCTTAAAGCCTTTCGTTAACGAGAGAAAAACAGGAGCCAATCATGGACTTTTAAAGCAACGCGTCGGTGAGGATGAACTGCTTGGGATTGATTTAAGCAAAATACTGGAGTATAACATTTCGCCGGGATGTACCTGTGCATTTAGACGAGAGGTTGTTGATGAGTATATTAAAACCTCTAAATGTGTAATGCCACACGATTGGGAACTTAATATTATCGCTGCATCGCGTGGAGGATTAAGGTTTTATAACAGGGCGTTTATAGGTTACCGTCAGCACGGAAACAATGCCATCGGTCTCAGCGTTGATGAAACATTCGGCCCAATGAAAATGCGAGGTTCTGATGATATCCGCTTTGATGTTTTAAATATGCAACTAGCTCAAAGGGATATTAATATTATTTATTGTGACCGAAAAGACAAAAAGCAGATTAATTTTCTGAAACAGCTTGACCGTTTTTGCAAAAACCGAGAGAAAATACTTTACGGCAAAAAGCTTTGGCCTTGCTTTAAAAACTTTCTTTATTATCCTTATTTGAAAAATGTTGCAACAATACATTTTCGTGGGTTAATAGGTGATATTATTTTTGTGTTAAAACGCAAATTTAAAAATAGAGCATAATGGAGAAAGCTATGATAAGCAACGCTATAAAAAGTTTAATTAAGTACTACGACTTTCGAAGGCATGCATATATTTTTAAAATTTATTAATGAGGTCAACAGATAAATGGGTAAGGGGAATAAAAAAGAAAGGCTTATTGGCCGATTTTTACCGTATTATAAAAAATATAAATGGGTGCTTATTTTTGACCTGTTTTGTGCGGCGTTAACTACCGTATGCGAGCTTGTGCTGCCTATGCTTGTGCGTGAAATCACCGATAGGGCAACCTCGAATTTAGCTACGCTTACAATCGGTCTTATAGTAAAATGCACAATTTTGTATCTTGTTTTGCGCGTAATTGATACCGCTGCCAACTTTTATATGGCGACCTACGGACACATTATGGGCACAAAAATTGAGACTGATATGCGGCACGATTTGTTTATGCATTTGCAAAAACTGTCATTTTCTTATTATGACAGCGCCAAGGTTGGTACATTGATGTCGCGAATGACGAGTGATTTATTTGATGTTACCGAGTTTGCCCATCATTGTCCTGAAGAGTTTTTTATTGCCGGCATTAAGATTATATGCTCGTTTGTAATTTTGTGCACAATGAGTGTGCCGTTGACAATTATCATCTTTGCTGCAATTCCGCCGATGATGCTTGTGCTTATGACCTTTAACCGCAAAATGAAAGCCGGTTTCCGTGAGTCGCGCCGTCAGGTAGGTGAACTCAATTCTCAGGTTGAAGACAGCCTGCTTGGTGTTCGGGTTGTAAAGTCTTTTAAGTCGGA
>JAZSCC010000025.1:0-2563 GCA_045602685.1 Acutalibacteraceae bacterium
GGCAAGGTGAAAATAGCACCGGCAGCCAAAGACTCACCGGCTGAGCCGATAGTCTGAACCATATTGCTTTCCAAAATTGAATTCTTACGCATAATAACGCGGATGACACCCATTGCGATAACCGCGGCAGGAATTGAAGCCGAAACGGTCATACCTACACGAAGTCCCAAATAAGCGTTTGCCGCACCGAATATTACCGACAAAAGAATACCCATAATAATTGACGTAACGGTCAATTCAGGAGTAACCTTGTCTGCCGCAATATACGGCTTAAAGTTGTTTTGCTTTTCCATATAAAACTCCTTTTTTAATTACATTATTGTCACACAACAGTGTACTTTATTCCAATCTGAAGTATATCACAGTTAAATACTTTAGTCAAGAATATAAACCAATATAAAATAAAAAAGAGGTCGTACAACCTCTTTTTTGTTTTATATTTAATTATAAGTCCTCGGGACACGTTTGGAAATACCGCAAACTATTTCATAATTTATGGTTTCGGCCAATTCAGCAACATACTCTACCGGAAGTCCTTTGCCGAAAATTGTAACCTTATCGCCAGGTTTTACGTTATCTATATCTGTAACGTCAACACAAAACTGGTCCATACAAATCCGACCGACTATCAATGCCTCTTTCCCGTTTATGATAACCTTACCTTTATTTGATAACAACCTCGGCACACCGTCGGCATATCCGGCGCTTACTGTAGCAATTTTCCGTTCGTTCGGTGCTACATATGTTCTTCCGTAAGCGACCGTTTCTCCCTTTTTTACGGTTTTTACCTCCGAAACCACCGAGTAAAGTGACATTGCCGGTTTAAAACATTCGGAAAAAGGAAACTCAACATCGGGAGTTAACCCATAAAGGACAATACCAGCTCTGACACAGTTGGTTTCAGGCATATTTAAAGAAAGCGTTGCAGCCGAATTACCACAGTGCTTATACTTAAAGTTCATTCCGCCCTGTTCAAGTAAATTTACCGCCGAAAGAAATCTCTCGTACTGTTGTTTTGTGAAATCACGTTCATCCTGTGCTATTCCGTCAGCAACAGCAAAATGGGTAAATACACCCTCAAAATTAAGTCCCTTTAATTCAACTGCCTTTTTAGCCTTTTCAAGTTCCGTAAGCGAAGCGTCACGACAATCAAAACCGATTCTGCCCATACCGGTATCCAATTTTAAATGGCACTTCAGTTCAAAACCATGTTTTACCGCCTTGTCACTTAATGCTTGAGCATATTCAAGCGAAAAAACACACTGTGCAACATCTAAATCGGCAAGTTTTTTTGCAACTTCAACAGGGGTATAACCCAAAATTAAAATAGGAGAATCTATCCCCGCTTCACGAAGTTCCTCTGCTTCGATAATATTAGAAACTGCAAAACCCAAAACAGCCTTGGCCTCACACAAAGCCAAAGCTACCTTAACCGCACCGTGACCGTATCCGTCTGCTTTAACCACGGCATATACATCCTTACCGCAAATTTCTTTAACGCGGCGGCAATTATCTATAACTGCTTTAATGTCAATTTCTGCCCAGGTTCTGCACAAAAAATCCATTTATATCACCGTTAAATATTATATACTGTTTCAAATATATTGTCAAGAAGTTGATAACAACCGTAAAGAACAACAAAAACCGCTTCACCAAAGTGAAGCGGTTCGATTAATTGGATTTTGAAATATTAATTAATATGCTACGCCCTGAGCAACCATTGCCTCGGCAACTTTTTCAAAACCGGCAATATTAGCACCTGCAACAAGGTCATCACCTAAGCCATATTTGTTAGCAGCCTTAATGGAACTTGCAAAAATATTGCTCATAATGGTGTGAAGCTTAGCGTCAACTTCTTCACTTGACCAAGAGTAACGCATAGAGTTCTGACTCATTTCCAAGCCTGAAACAGCTACGCCGCCAGCGTTAACTGCTTTAGAAGGAGCAACGATAACACCGTTGTCTTTAAGATATGCAACGGCCTCGTTGGTTGTAGGCATATTAGAAACCTCAACATAATACTTAACGCCGTTAGCAACAATTTTCTTGGCTTCTTCCATGCCAACTTCGTTCTGGGTAGCGCAAGGCATAACAACATCAACCTTTACGCCCCAGGGCTTCTCGCCCTTAAAGAACTGAACGCCGAACTTATCAGCATAATCCTCAACTCTGTTACGGCAGGATGCACGCATTTCGAGCATAAAGTTAATCTTCTCTTCGGTGTTAACGCCATCCGGGTCATAAATATAACCGTCAGGACCGGAAATTGTAACAACCTTACCGCCAAGCTCGGTAATCTTCTTAACAGTACCCCAAGCAACGTTACCGAAACCGGAAATTGCAAAGGTCTTACCCTTTATGTCATCGCCAAAATGCTTAAGCATTTCAACTGTGTAGTAAACTGCACCATAGCCTGTTGCTTCGGGACGGATCAAAGAACCGCCGTAGGTAATGCCTTTACCGGTAAGAACGCCGGTGAACTCATTCTGAAGTCTCTTGTACTGACCGTAGAGATAACCAACCTCACGTGCACCTACACCGATGTCACCTGCGGGAACGTCGG
>JAZSCC010000026.1:0-8754 GCA_045602685.1 Acutalibacteraceae bacterium
TTCCTAAGACCGCTTGGCCTCCGACTTCCTCTCTTAAGAATAACGCCGCTTATCAAGCACGCGAACGGTTAAAAATATAAAAATTGCGGCAAAGCCGATAAAGAATACGGCGTTTGAATAATCGATAACGCCCTGTGCAAATGCGCTGTAACGTCCGATAAACGAAATCCATTCAACCGCTTTCGTAAACCAGCCAATGTTAATACTGGTAGCAATGGAATCCATTAAATAAAATACTATTGATGCGGCAAAACTACCGATGGCAGCAACTAATTGGCTTTCGGTAAGCGAAGAAATAAATACACCTAACGCAATCAATGCCGAGCCAATAAGCAAAACACCCAGAATGTTACCGATATAAATCAACCAATTAACAGTAACACCTTGGAAAACAATAATAATCTGATAAACAAAAGACATTGAATATCCAAGCATAAAAATTGCCAAGGTTGCAAAAAACTTGCCGAAAACAATTGCATAAAGACTTACGGGTGAAGTAATAAGCACCTGGTCAACCTTCTGCCTGCGGTCATCACTCATTGTTCTCATTGTAAGTACGGGGATAAGCAAAAATATTGCAGTAAAGGACAAAAATGTACTGAATATGAAACCTATATCAGCCTGACCGTAAGAATAAAGTTCAGCAAAGCTCATGCCCTGAGCAAACATCATCAACGCCAAATACACATAACCGATAGGGGTTGTGAAAAACGACTTAAATTCTCTTTTAAAAATAGCAACCATTTATTCTTCCTCCCCTTCTGTAATCTCTTCGGAAACTTCCTTTGTCTCGGCAACCTCGTCTACGGTGTCCTCAACAACTTCTTTAGTCTTTGCACCAAACAACTTCTGCTGTTCTTCTTCCGACATTTCGGTAAGTCTTAAGAATATTTGCTCAAGACTCAACTCGTTGGATTGCATAAGCATAAGCGGCCATTTTCTTTCAGCCAAGCGATTAAAGATATGACGGCGAACATCAGTGTTGCCGTCGGGCTCAATTATAAAATCATTAGAGTTCTTTTCCTGCATACCGGTGCATGTAACATTCTTAATTCCGGGAATTGTAACTAACGTTTTCAAAACTTCAGTTCTCGGTCCGCCGATACGTACCGTCAAAGTATGGTCATCCGACAGTGTTTTGGAAAGATTTCCCGGTGTATCATCAGCGATAATCTTGCCGTGGTTAATTACAATAACCCTTTCGCAAACGGCCTGAATTTCAGACAAAATATGCGAGCTTAAAATTACGGTATGATTTTTACCGAGTTCGGTAATAAGTGTGCGGATTTCAATAATCTGCTTGGGGTCAAGACCGACGGTTGGCTCGTCCAAAATAAGAACATCCGGATTGCCGACTAAGGCTTGCGCAATACCAACACGTTGACGGTATCCCTTTGAAAGATTTTTAATAAGTCTACCCTTTACATTATCAATTTTAACCAGTCTGCAAATTTCGTCAATATGCGGAGCCTTGGGGAACTTAACCTTTTTTAAATCAAAGATAAAGTTCAAATACTCCTTAACGGTCATTTCGAGATACAGAGGCGGTTGCTCGGGAAGATAACCTATACGCATTTTAGCCTCATTCGGATTTTCCAAAATATCATAGCCGTCAATTACTACGCTTCCCGAAGTTGCTGAAAGGTACCCCGTAACAATATTCATTGTAGTACTTTTGCCTGCACCGTTCGGTCCCAAAAAGCCTAAAATCTCACCGTCATTAACGGTAAAACTTACATCCGAAACCGCAATGTGCGCACCGTATTTTTTGGAGAGGTTTTTTACTTGTATCATTTATGTTTTCCTCCAAACATATTAGTTTTTCTCTTTACTTAGATATTTTATCAAAGGATAACCTGAAGTTTGTAAACATTCGGTTAACATTAGACAATATATACATTAGACAATATATACAGTAATTATAACACAAACCATCCGAATAATAAAGTGTTTTTTAGGTAAACTTTGAATTTTTGCCCTCTGAATCAGTGTTGAAATTCAATATTGATTGACAAAATACCTTTAAATGTATATTATATATATTTAGAAAGGTATCTTTCACTATATTTTTGAATTGGAGAATATTAAAATGGACGACCCCGAACCCGACCCTAACACCGTAATTTTTACTGTAATTTACTGTTTGTTAACCCTTTTCAGTCTGTTAGTGACTATGGGGACCTCTGCCTTAAAGGAGGTTAATGAAAAGAAACTCAGAGATTGTGCTGAAGACGGTGATAAATCAGCCATCCGGCTTCTCCGATTATTAGACCACAGGCCTAAACCAACCGACATTTCAGCAGCCTCGACTGCACTTTGCTCAACATTGGGTATCACCTCAGCCTTATTGGGTTTTTGGCCTAAATATGCTAATAAAGGTCTTTGTCTTTCGGACTACGGAACTATTCAAGAATACCTATACTCTGTCGTGCTTTCAGGACTGGTTATAACACTGCTTGCATCGGCGGTTTTTGCTATATTCGGGTTAATGTTGCCTCGACGTTTAGGTAAGCAAAACCACGAACGCTTATCAGCTACCCTTTCCGGTATTCTCACTTTTACTAAAATATTAATCTGGCCGTTTACTGCTTTAACCTCCGGTATTGCAAGACTTTTAGTTAAAATATTCGGCGGTGACCCCCATGTTGATGAGGCTCCCGTAACCGAAGACGAAATCTTGTCAATGGTTGACGAGGGCGAAGAATCGGGCGTTTTGGAGGAAATCGAAAAGGAAATGATTAATAACATTTTCGAATTCGGTGACCTTACAGCAGGTGAGGTTATGACACACCGTACATATCTTACCGCTGCCGAAGTAAATGAACCGTTAAGTGAAGTTGTTGCCAAAGCCATAGATGCCGGATGCTCACGGTTACCTGTTTATGAGGATGAGCTTGATAACATTAAAGGTATTCTTTACGTTAAAGATTTACTCGGGTACGTAGGTTCCAAAATACCCGGTAAATTAAAGCCCTCTGACCTTATGCGCGAAGCAATGTTCATTCCCGAGTCTAAAAAGTGCCGCGATTTATTGACCGAGATGATTGAAAAGCATTTGCAAATGGTCATCGTCGCTGATGAATACGGCGGTGTTGCCGGTATAGTTACGGTTGAGGACCTGATTGAAGCTATCGTAGGCAACATTCAGGATGAATTTGACGACGAAAACGAAGAAATTGAACAAATCAGTGAAGATAAATTCAGTATTGACGGCATTTCGGCCATATCTGAAGTGGATGAATTGTTAGGAATTGAACTGCCCGAAGGTGAATACGAAACAATTGCCGGATATATGATGTCGATTTTAGGACGTGTGCCGGAGGTTTATGAACATCCCGCTGTTTATTTCGGTGGCTATTCCTTTACTGTTGCCGAAATGGACGAACGCCGAATATTACGTATTGCGGTCGAACGTTTGCCTGAAACCGATACTTTTAAAGACTCTGACAAAGAAAAATAAACAAATAAAAAGTGCAATAACAACACAATGCATACAAAACCACAGCTGAGTTGTTTCTCAGCGGCGGTACTTTTAGAATGGAAATTTTAATTTCTTCGGCGTTGAGAACCGGACACAATAAGCAGAAGCCTTAACAACTGCATTACGGTTACGGCTAATGCGGCAACATACGTCATAGCGGCGGCAGACAACACCTTTTTTGCGCCTTTAACCTCATCATCGTCTAAAATTCCGTTCTCTGTTATGGCTGTTATAGCCCTGCGACTCGCGTTAAACTCGGTCGGTAAAGTTACCAACTGAAATACAACACAAAGCGCAAAAAGAGCAACACCGATATACGCAATAATGCTGTACTGCGGACTAAAAGCCGACAGTATAATGCCCAAAAGCACTAACGGAATTGAAAGCTTTGAACCGATATTTGTGACCGGCACAATAGCTGTGCGCACCTTAACCGGAACATAACCCACATCATGCTGAACGGCGTGACCGGCTTCATGGCAAGCAACCCCTATGGCAGCTACAGAGGTACTGTCGTAAACATTCTCAGAAAGACGGATTGTATTGGACTTAGGGTCAAAATGGTCGGTCAAATGTCCCCGTACACGTTCAACATTTACATTGAAAACACCATTCCCCTGCAATACTCTTTTTGCCGCTTCAGCAGCTGTAATACCGCGTCTGGAATACACTTCCGAGTATCTTTTAAAGGATGAATTAACCTTTGCGCTTGCAATCAACGAAAGAATCACAAACGGCATTACTAAGATTATATATGTCCAATCAATATAAAAATAAGGCATTATAACGACCTCCGTTTAAATAAATTTAAAAATACTACACACAATTCCTTTAGTACAACATAACTACTAAAGGAGTAACAAATGAAAACCGAAACACATTTGAAATTTGCCCGTAAAACAACCGATATATATCTTAAAGACCTGACTTGGTTTGAACGCCGTATGTTTATTTTAGGCTCTGTTGAGCCGGATATTAATCCTTTTTCTTATTTAAAAGGATTTTCGGTGAAACCTTTTTTTGGACATAATTGGGAAAACCGAAAAGATTTCATTCTGTCCAAAGCAATGGCTTTAGAAAATGGTTGCCTTTCGCCCTTTTCGGCAGGCAGGTTGATACACTACATCTGCGATGCTTTCACTCATACACATAATATAACCTACTTGGGCGGGATTTATGAACATTCAGCCTACGAAAAACAGTTACACCGCCATTTTGATAAATCAAGCTTTACAAACCCCCTGCCCTATACATCGGGCAGTCTTCAAAATAAGTTAATCTCACTGCACAGGCAATATATTAAATTACCGCCCTGTCACGAAACCGATATAAAATTTATTCGGCTTGCAGTTCACTGTTCCTTGAAGAACGGTATACCTCACGCCCGTAAACAGCCAACGATGCCAACAAATACGGCAATACAAAAATAAACGGAACTGCCAAAACCGACAACAAAAGCCATCCTGAAAAACTCAGCACAAAGCCTACCGTATTAAACCTGAATCCCTTCGTTACCTTAGCGGTACGGCGTATAATTTTACCTACCGATAATTCCGATTCGGAAAAAACAACTGTATAACACAACAGATATATACTAATCCACATTAAAAACGCCAAAACACCGAAAAACCTGAAATGTTTAACCAACGGTGAAAAGCTGTCCATAACCATCGGCATCGAAACTCCCAATCGGTCATACAAATACGGTGAGGTCAACACACCTGCAATAATGTACGGCAAAAAACAAACTACTGCGCCGATAATAAGCCTCAGGTATAGCCTTAAAGACAACATAAGTGATTTAAAATATATTTTCGCCGATGCAAAGTAGTAAAATATATCTCCTACCGAAGCCGAACCGCCGCCGGTAATCAACCAAAACCATCGCATCACCCCGAAAACAAGCGGAAACAGTACCAAAAAACTAAATACTGCGGAAAACAACGTAATTGAGACACTTGCTACTTGATTATATAAAGGTAATTCAGTTGGACTAAAAGGTGTCCAAACCTGTTTTACCTTAAAAAGACTCATTAATATATACTGCATATAAGTGTTTAAAAAGGAAGTTGCAATTAAAACAACCGAGACAGTAATTGCCTCAGGCCAACGGTGCTTTAACGAACTTCTTGCAGCTCTTTTTATTTCACTGAAGGTAGGTTGCATATAGTTACTCCATTGACTTTCTTTTTCTTTTATATATTACCACTTTTCTTAAAAAAAGTAAACCTTACCATTTTAAATTTACACTTTATTAACACTATTATTCCGAAAACAGCAAGACTAAACCACTAAACTCTATGACTAATTGTATTCTTATACATATTATTGTGTATTTATACATTATTTTTATCTGCAATCATGCCCCGGTGTATAAAGTGTCACTCCCTGTTTTTAATGGTTTTGTTGTTTTTTGACAGTATTTAAGCCTAAATTTTACAATTTTGCATACTTTATATAAAATTTTAAAAAAGACTTGATTTTATTCTTTTTTATTGTATAATTATAAAATACATATTATGGGTTCATATTTTAAAAAATTCACTACAAAGACACAAAACGGAGGTGCAAATATGTTTAAGGTTTTCATCGACGGACGGGAAGGCACTACCGGTCTTCGAATAATTGACCGTTTAAGCACAAGAAAAGATATTGAGCTTATGCTTATTCCTGAGGACAAGCGTAAGGATTCAGAGGAACGGCGTAAATACCTGAACAATTGCGACGTGGCCTTTCTTTGCCTGCCGGACAGTGCGGCAATCGAGGCTGTGAGTATGGTTGAAAATGAAAACGTACGTATTATTGACACCTCAACCGCCCACCGAACTAATCCCGATTGGGTTTACGGTTTCCCCGAATTAAAAAAAGAGTTTGCCGAAAAGTTGCCGTTTGCAAAACGTGTAGCCGTTCCAGGCTGTCATGCGAGTGGCTTCAACGCTTTGGTTGCACCCCTTGTCCAAGCCGGTATAATCGACAGTGAAGCACTTATTACCTGCTTTTCGTTAACCGGATATTCGGGCGGCGGCAAAAAGATGATTGCTCAGTACGAAAATGAAAAAGTTAGTGAAATGAACAGTGCAAGAATTTACGCACTCGGTCAAGCTCATAAGCATTTACCTGAAATGGCGGCCGTCTCAGGGCTTAAAAATCCACCTGTCTTTTCCCCTATTGTTGATGATTATTTTAGCGGGATGCTAGTAACTGTGCCGTTTTTTGCAAGCCAGGTAAAAGGCGGAATTGAAGCCGTAAAGCAAACCTATTTAAATAAATACAGCGGTACAAAATTTATTGACGTTTCAGATATTAATTGCGAGCAAGCAGGCAGTATGCTCGGTTCAAACAATCTCTCAGGTAAAGACAAAATGCAAATTTTTGTCACAGGAAACGAGGAACGCTTTACCGTATCTGCCCGATTTGACAACTTAGGTAAAGGTGCTTCGGGTGCCGCAGTACAATGTTTAAATATTATGCTGGGGTTTGATGAAGCCGAGGGCTTAGATTTATAAAAAATATTACTCGACGTTTAAAAGGTGATTTAAGTGATAAAAACAGAAGGCGGCATTTGTGCTGCAAAGGGCTTTAAAGCCTCAGGTATACATTGCGGAATAAGAAAGAATAAATCCAAACGCGATTTGGCACTTGTTGTCAGTGACGTTAAGGCTTCGGCTGCCGCAACCTATACTACCAATCTTGTTAAGGGCGCACCCTTAACGGTGACCAAGAAAAATTTAAGCGATGGCTATGCTCAGGCTATAATCTGCAACAGCGGTAACGCCAACACCTGCAACGCTAACGGCATTGAAATTGCCGAAGGTATGTGTAATTTGGTTGAACAGTATGCAAAAATCAATGCGACCGACGTTATCGTTGCTTCGACCGGAGTTATAGGTCAACCTCTTGACATTTCCCCTATTGCCAACGGTATGCCCCAGCTTGTAAAGGAACTTGATTTTTCAGGTAGCCGCCGTGCCGCAGAAGGTATTATGACCACCGATACCAAGGTTAAGGAAATTGCCTTTAAGTTTGAAATCGGCGGCAAAATATGTACTATAGGCGGTATTGCAAAGGGTTCAGGTATGATACACCCAAATATGGCAACCATGCTTGTATTTATTACAACCGACGTTAATATTAAGCCCGAAATCCTCCAAACTGCATTAAGCGAGGATATTAAAGATTCGTTTAATATGGTAAGCGTTGACGGTGATACCTCAACCAACGATATGTGTTGTATTTTGGCTAACGGTTTAGCCCAAAACAAATATATTGACAGTGTTTTGTGTGATGGCTATGACCAATTTAAAGAAGCTTTGTTTGCTGTTACATCTTATCTCTGCCGCAACATTGCACGTGACGGTGAAGGCGCAACAAGACTTATGGAGGTGACCGTCAGCGGCGCTTGTGACAAACAAACCGCAAGAACTGTTGCAAAATCGGTTGCCTGCTCATCATTGCTTAAAGCTGCTGTTTTCGGCGCCGATGCCAACTGGGGACGTGTTCTTTGTGCTATCGGCTACAGCGGTGCTGAGTTAGATGTTAACAAAGTGGGCGTCAGATTTAAATCGGCATCGGGTGAAATCGAAGTTTGCCGTAACGGTGCAGGCGTAGATTTCAGCGAAGAAATCGCTAAAAAAATCCTTTTAGAAGAAGAAATTGCCATACTTATTACATTAGATAGCGGTGACGCTTGTGCTACCGCTTGGGGTTGCGATTTAACCTATGATTATGTTAAAATCAACGGTGACTACAGAACCTGATTTTAGGAAGGAAGATAAAATGGAAATCAATAATGCTCAAAGAGCTTTAGTCTTAACCGAAGCATTACCCTATATTCAAAAATATGCGGGCAAAATCGTTGTTATAAAATATGGCGGCAATGCTATGATAAACGGCGAATTAAAGGCCGCAGTTATGCATGACATCGTGCTTTTATCATTAGTTGGTGCTAAGGTAGTGCTGGTACACGGCGGCGGCCCCGAAATATCTGGAATGCTGAAAAGAGTAGGTAAAGAATCCGTGTTCAAGGATGGACTTCGTGTTACCGATGAAGAAACAGTTGAAATCGTTCAGATGGTATTAGCAGGTAAAACCAATAAGGATTTGGTTAACCTTTTGGAAAACGCCGGTGGTAAGGCAATCGGTCTTTGCGGTATTGACGGACATATGATTACTGCGGCTAAAATGAATGAGGATTTGGGCTTTGTCGGTGAAATCACCGATATTAATACTCAGCCGATTTTGGATTTACTTGAAAAGGGATACATTCCGGTTAT
>JAZSCC010000027.1:0-3929 GCA_045602685.1 Acutalibacteraceae bacterium
CTGTATCGCATGAATGCACAGTCCAACGCTATTGAAAACGTACTCGCCAGGTCGGGCGTGCCTTACAGAGTTGTCGGCGGTCACAGATTCTACGACCGCAAGGAAATTCGCGATGTAATTGCCTATTTGAACGTCATTGCAAACCACGGTGACCGTGTGAGGTTGCAAAGAATCATAAACGAGCCCAAGCGCGGTTTAGGAGATACAACTATCGCACGTGCGGTTGAAATTTCCGACCAAACGGGTTTAAGTCTTTTTGAGGTTTTTAAAACCGCAGAGGATTTTCCACCGTTACAACGCAGTGCCAAAAAACTCAGTGAGTTTTGCAATATGATTGAGTCCTTGACCGAATTCGGTGCAACTGAGGGTGTGACGTTAGTTCAGTTGTTTGAAGAAATGCTTGACAAATCGGGTTATACCTTAATGCTTATTGCCGAGGGGCAAGAGGGTGCCGACCGTTTGGAAAACGTTAAGGAATTGGCATCTTCTATTGCACAGTACGAAAAGGAAAGCGAAAATCCAAGCCTTTCCGGCTTTTTGGAGGAAGTAGCGTTAATCAGTGATATTGACCAGTTCGATTCCGAAGCCGATGCAGTTGTTTTAATGACGGTACATTCGGCAAAAGGGCTCGAATTTGAAAACGTTTATCTTGTCGGCTGGGAGGAGGGTATTTTCCCGGGGAATCAGTCGATTTACGGCACACCTGAGGATATTGAGGAAGAACGTCGGTTGGCCTATGTTGCCATCACCCGTGCCAAGAAAAAGCTCTTTATTTCCAACGCATACACACGTATGCTGTTCGGTCAGACGGGCAGGAATATGCCGTCACGCTTTTTAGAAGAAGTGCCGAAAGAACTGTGTAATATTAAAAGCGTACGTAGCGGAATGTCGGATTTCGGTATGGGCAGTGCAGACTATCGGTATTCCAGTGGTAATAGTGACACAACCTACGGTTTCGGTTCGAGTGGTTACAGTCAGTCGAGATATGATGACGGTTTCTTCAGTCCGAGTCCTACTCAAAGGAATAACGTCACTAAAAACGCTTACGGTCAAAGCAGAGGCGAAACGTTGTTGCAAAAGTCAAAAGTTTCAACAACCTCGAAACCTGCAACGGCTAATGCCTATACAGTCGGACAAAGGGTTAAGCACAAAGCTTTTGGTTGCGGAATGATTGTTTCGTTAAAGCCGATGGGTAATGATACACTTTTGGAAGTTGCCTTTGATGAAAAGGGAACTAAAAAGCTTATGGCAAACTTTGCAAAGCTGGAAAATTTGTAAAGTTTTTCGATTTTAAAAATTTTACTTGTAAAACGGTTAATATTATTGTAGAATATAATCATAAGAGAGGTGCGTATTATGAATAGCGGAAATAATCAGAGTACAATTACCTTTAGCCTCGGCAACGAGAGTGAGATGGAAGTAAGAAGAATAATGCTTGTGGTTTATAATGCTTTAAAGGAAAAGGGTTATAACCCAGTAAATCAACTTGTGGGATATATTTTATCGGAGGACCCGACCTATATCACCACTCATAATAATGCGCGCAATTTAATCAGAAGAATTGACCGTGATACATTATTACAGATTTTAGTTAAGTATTATTTGACTAACTGATGTTATGTTTTAAATAAAGCAACCCAAACTAAGTATGTTTGGGTTGCTTTTTTATTGGCTTTAAACGTTCAAAAAACTTGGAGAATTCGCGCAAACCGTCAAAACACGAGAAAAACATATAAATTTTAAAAAAATTGTTGAAAAAAGGGAAAAAGTATGCTATACTCTTTGCCATAAAGCCCAAGGAAGTGCCGGAAATAAAAGTGACCGGTATTGGAGGGGACTCTGGAGAATCTCGCGAGTCGGGTGCCGAAGGTGCAAGGAAGTTTTACTTCCGAATCTCTCAGGCAAAAGGATAGAGTTTTGAATTCTTGTTTCAAAATACATCTTTTATTTTCTTTGGAGTCGCTTTTAAAAGGCGGCTTTTTTAATTTAGGAGGGTGCTATTATGCAACAGATTTTAGACAAAATTGCTGAAATTAACGGTAGTATTAACGGCGTAGTATGGGGTTGGACAGGTCTTATTCTTTTGCTTGGTACAGGCCTACTTGCTACTGTTTTCACTAAAGTGTTTCAAATTTCTCATTTAAAGCACTGGTGGAACAACACAATCGGCAGTCTTTTCAAAAAGGACGTTATAGGTCACACTAAGGATAAAGGCTCGGTTTCTCCGTTCCAGGCGTTGTGTACTGCTCTTGCAGCAACAGTAGGTACGGGTAATATCGCCGGTGTTGCCGCCGCTATTTGTGTTGGCGGCGCAGGTGCTGTTTTCTGGATGTGGGTTGCTGCTTTCTTGGGTATGATGACCAACTATTCTGAAAACGTTTTAGGTATTTTCTTCCGTCGCAGAAACGAAAAGGGCGAATGGTCCGGCGGTGCTATGTACTATCTTAGTGACGGACTTGGTGGATACAAATATAAGGACCATCAAACAGAGGTAAGCTTTAAAAAAGTTGGTAAGCTTCTTGCAGCTCTTTTCTGTATCTTTACAATGTTGGCTTCTTTCGGTATCGGCAGTATGGGTCAGGTAAACAAAATTGTTGCTAACGTTGCCGCTGCATTTGATGTTAAGGCCATTTCTTCTATTGAGGTTTTTGGTGGCATTTCGCTTTACAATATTATTTTAGGTGTTGTAATTATGGCTCTTACCGCACTTATTACCTTGGGCGGATTAAAGAGAATTGCCTCGGTTGCTGAAAAGGTTGTTCCTTTTATGGTTGTACTTTTTGTGTTAGGCAGTATTGCTATTATCTGTGTAAACTATGCGGCTATTATTCCGGCATTCAAGGCAATTTTTGTTAACGCATTCAAGCCGGAGTCTTTTGTTGGTGGTACTTTGGGTAGTGCGATTATGCTCGCCGCACAGCAGGGCTTCAAGCGTGGCGTTTTCTCTAACGAGGCAGGTTTGGGCTCTTCGGTTATGGTTCACTCTAACTCCAATGTCAAGGAACCTGTTAAGCAGGGTATGTGGGGTATCTTCGAGGTATTCGCAGATACTATGGTAGTTTGCACAATGACTGCTTTGGTTGTTCTTACTTCGGGCGGACTTAACGGCGGTGTATTCAATGCAAAAACAGGTGCTATTGCTGAAGGTTTTACCGATGCAACCTTGGTTGGCGGTGCATTTAACACTGTATTCTCTTGGGGTAATATTGGTCAGAGGTTTATTGCCATTGCAATGTTCCTCTTTGCCTTTACAACTGTTCTTGGTTGGTCCCATTACGGCTCAAAAGCTTGGGAGTACCTCTTTGGTGCAAAGACAACCTTTATTTTTAGAATTATCCACGTTATCACCGTTATCTTTGGTGCTGTGCTTACCTCTTCGTTGGCTTGGGATATTTCGGACACCTTCAACGGTTTGATGATGATTCCGAACTTGATCGGTGTTGTTGTAATGCTCCCGTTGGTTGTTAAGATTACCAAAAACTATGTCGACCGTAAGATTAAGAAAAAGGACGTTGAGCCGATTCTCTCCTATGACAGTGCAATTCAGACTGAAGTTGTACAAGCTATTAAAGACGAGGAAAAATAATTTTTACAATAAAGCTAAAAACCGCCGACGGCTGTCGGCGGGTTTTCTACTTTACTAATTATTGTTTATGGTGTAGAATAAGGTTATAATAGTAAAAGATTAGGGGAATAAATTGTGAACCTTGAGGAATTAAAAAATATAAAACTATTTTTGTTTGATATGGATGGTACTTTATATTTGGGTGACCGGTTGTATGATTTCACAAAAGAGTTGCTTGCCACAATAAAGAAACAGGGAAAACGTTACTTGTTTATGACTAACAATTCTTCAAAAAGTGTTGAGGATTATATAAAAAAGCTTGAAAAGTTGGGAATAGAAGCGGAATACTCTGATTTTATAACAT
>JAZSCC010000028.1:0-2055 GCA_045602685.1 Acutalibacteraceae bacterium
ACTGCTCAACACCTTCGGCAGTCAGCTTGACAATTTCAGCAGGACCTAATTCCCTTAACTTTTCATAACCCATTTTTTCATAAGCAAACGACTCAAAGCTTACACAGTAGCCATTTTCACTTTTGCCAATCGAAACAGGAAGTCTTCCGACCTTATCACGGGCAGCTAAAATAGTTCCGTCATCCTGCAAAATCAAAATTGAAGCAGTACCCTCAATTTTACTTTGAGCAAATTTAATACCCTCAACAATATTTTCCTTTTGGTTAATCAATGCAGCAATTAACTCAACCGAGTTTACACCGCCGCCGGTCATAGCGTCAAAATGACCGCCGCTACCGACAATATACTCATCAATCAACTGCTTGGCGTTATTGATAACACCGATAAAGCAGATTGCATATGTGCCAAAACGTGAACGGATAAGCAACGGTTGCGGCTCAAAATCACTTATACAGCCGATTGCCGATGTACCCTTCATTTCGTTGAAAATATTATCAAACTTAGTTCTGAACGGCGAATTCTGAATATTATGAATTTCACGTTGTAAGCCGATTTCACTGTCATACGCTGCCATGCCCCCGCGTTTAGTACCTAAATGCGAATGGTAATCGGTACCGAAAAACGTGTCCGACATAGCATCTCTTTTGCTTACAACTCCGAAAAATCCTCCCATTTAAACACTTTCCTCTCTGAATTTAGGGTGGGATAATTAAATTTATCTAACCATTTAAACGTTGAACTTTTCCTCAACAGCTTTATTAGCTGCAAGTACCTTAGCCTGCCCCTTCGCTCTTGCCTCATCAAGCTTTGTGGCTAAACCATCGTCAGTAATTGCCAACATCTCAATACACAACAAGGCGGCATTGACTGCTCCGTCAATCGCAACGGTTGCAACCGGCATACCCGATGGCATCTGTACGGTTGAATAAAGTGCATCAACACCGTCTAAATTTTTTGACTTTACAGGAATGCCAACTATCGGCAAGGTTGTACGTGCTGCCAATGCACCTGCCAAGTGAGCCGCCATACCCGCTGCAGCAATAATTGCACCGAAGCCGTTAGCCCTTGCATTCATTGCAAACTCAGCAGCTTCGTTCGGGGTTCTGTGAGCCGAAAAAACGTGAACCTCAAACGGTACTCCGTACTCTTTCAGGGTATTCACTGCTTTTTCAACTACGGGCAAGTCACTGTCACTTCCCATAATAACTCCGATTTTTTTCATTATTATTTCCCTCCAGACGTTTTAAATAAAACAAAAAAGACAGACTACCGCCATAAGTTAGAAAGCGATAATCTGCCCAGACGGTCGGCATTATAAAGTTTTACGCTCCCATTGTGTTAATTCACAGTTCCGTCAGTTGCGTAAAACATTCAAGAAAACACAAATTTTTCTAACAAAAAAATTATACCAAAAAGCTCGTATTTTGTCAACGCCGAAATCATCTAAATTTAGTATATAATTATATTATTTTTGTGCAGTTTTATGTGCATTTTTACCACCTGTCAATGAGTAGCTTAACATAATCAATTCTTTAAGTATTGTTATGTCAACATCACTGTCTAAAATCACCGAAATCCAATGATATTTATTCATATGCCAGGCAGGAATAATCCCACGATAGCTTTCCCTTAAACCTTTCGACAGTATAGGGTCACATTTCAGGTTTATTATGTCTGTTTCACCGTCACCTGCAAGGCCGATTTTACATTTGGGTGCCCTTATTATTGCACCAAACCACTTTTTAGTGTCGGTATGACGCAAAACCGTAGTGTCGAAATCATCGGTAAACGGTTTATCGCAGGCCGAATTTTCAATCGTGGATACGAAACTGAGTATTTCTTTTCTTGAAATCATTCATACCACCCACCTTGGCTAAATTTTACAACTTTTATAAAAAAATGTCAAATAAAAAGAGCAGTCTTGCAACTGCCCTTTTACCAGATTATATATTGTCAAAATCAACGTTGTATTTTTCTGCCCAATAGTCAAACTGAACCAACCACGCAATTAATTGTGGCGTTGACATTAACTGACCAAACCATGTTTTATCTTCA
>JAZSCC010000029.1:0-2785 GCA_045602685.1 Acutalibacteraceae bacterium
ACTGATAGAAACCAAGCAAACCTTCTTATCTGTAGAATTAACAACAACAGCAGTATTACCTAAACGGTCAACCAAGCCACCGAAATCACCCAATGCCTCAATTGCTTCGCCGGTTTCATCAAAAATCGTACCGGTGCCCGAATAGGTACAGGTATAAAGACCGCTCACCGACACATCACTATCGGGGAACATTCCGGTTTCCTTGCAGTGAAACGGCTCACCTGAATCAACATAAAAGTATTCTACCCTATCGGTATCAATATTGGTTTTCTTGTAAATCAAACTATCTGAATTAATAATATCAACATAACCGCGGTCACAAAGAATAAACTTAACTTTAACCTTGTCAAAATTAAAAATATCATACTGACCGGTTGTTTTACAAGAGAAAAGTTCTTTAGAGGTATTATAGTCTATATCAGAATACTGCGGTTCTATAAACCATTCACCCTTGGAATTTATAACGCCGTAAAATCCCGACTCATTAACAACCACCGCTAAGCCTTTATAGAACTCACCGCAATAGATATAATTCTCGAAAATTTTCTTTCCGTTATTATCAATGTAGTATGCATATTTCGTTTCAGTATAGGTCTGCGTTTGACCTGCTTCAACCTTATCAGTAGTTTTGTAGATAACATTAACCGGAGCCAAGCCGTCATTAAACTTTCCTATTGTATATGAGTAATTACTATCCTCTGCCATTCGGCTTTCAAAAGTGAATTTCCTTTTGCCGGAAAAAGTGTAAAATTCTAGATACTTATACGTCTTCCTACCTGTATTTCGGGTGCGTTCTAAAATAACACGTTCTCCCCCGACAGACCATACAACTCGGTTAGACGGCAATTTAAATACCCAACTGCCATCAGATGCGGCTACCCAACGTTCTCCCGAAGTAACAGCCGAACCATCAGTACCTTTTATAAGTTCATAAACGTAACTGCCCTCATCAATTTGATGGCGAATAATATTATCATACACTGCATCTACAACAACAGCACCGTTTAAATTACAAAGACCGTACACCGGATTGTTAATTTTTTTATCATCGTTTTCTTCTGTTGAGCTATAGGTACTGTAACCGCCAACAAACGGAATAAGCTGCCCATACGAGTCGGAAGCGGTTAGAGTATCGCAATATTCCTCAGTAACACGATTATGTACTGCGGTGTCAGTCAACGCTTCAACCGGTACCGTCTCACGCAATGCAAAAAAAGGCGACGTATTGGACTTTTCTTGTTCTTTGTTACATCCTGATACGGTAATAACGGTCAAAATTGCCAAGTATAAGCAAATTAATCTTAAAAGCTTCATCTTCAAGCTCCTTAAATTACAAATATACATATATATTATTTTAACACCTGAAAACACATTTGGCAACGAAAAGTTATCGGCAAACATAATCATATTACAATTTTTGATTGACTAATAATAAAATTTCCCGTATAATATACTCAAGAAATTAAGAAAGGAATAAAGAAAATGCAAAGATTTCTTGTTATGCATGATATTGATATGGCAGACTTTATCCAGACCTTAGATAAGTGTAAGGGTGATGTCTTTTTAGAGACTAATGAAGGTGATGTTTTAAACCTCAAATCCAAGCTTTGTCAGATGATTGGTATTGCCAATATTATGAAGGGTGCAGTTATTAAGGAAGCGGCTCTTCGCTGCTCCAATCCTGAAGATGAAAGTCTGCTTTTCAGATTTAATCTTTATAAGGAAGTCCCCGGAAAATCCAATGAGGATGAAGAAGACGAATAACCTGTATTAAAAACAAGCCGTACTTTCGCTCACACCACGAAAGTGCGGCTTTAAATATTATCAGCGGCCGTCGAAATTCGATGGCCGCCTTTTTCTATATAGGTATTAATCAAAACTCAAAATACCTTTTGGCGTTTTTATAGCAGACACACTCTGCAATTTCACGAAGAGTCTTTTCATCATACGGATACTCTCCATTTTCTATCCACTCACCCAACAAGTTACAGAAAATTCTTCTGAAATATTCATGACGTGTGTATGACAGAAAGCTTCTCGAGTCGGTCAGCATACCAACAAAGTTACCTAAAACTGAGAGATTAGCCAACGATGTTAAATGAGCCTTTATACCGGTTTTTGTGTCATTAAACCACCAAGCTGAACCATGTTGTATTTTACCCGGTACCTTAGTACCTTGGAAAGCGCCGATTATAGTATCAAGCAGTTCATTATCGGCAGGATTAAGCGAATAAAGAATGACCTTAGGCATAGCATTTTGCTCCTGAAATGCATTCAGTAAACCTGCAATAGCCTCACAGCAACCTCTGGTAGAAATAACATCAAATCCTGTGTCGGAACCAATTGTACGAAATGCCGTCGCGTTAATATTACGCATTACATTAAAGTGCAATTGCATAACCCAACCGCGTGCGGCATATTCCTTTGCAAAGAAAATAAGCAAATTGGTCTTAAACTGTTCAATTTCAATATGGCTTACAACCTCACCTGACAGCGCTTTTTCAAAAATAGCTTCAGTCTCTTGCTCCGTACCCTCTGAATAAACCACATAATCTAAGCCATGGTCGGCGGCCTTACAACCCATTTCAGCAAACAAGTCTAAACGTTGATGCAATACACACTTTAAATCTTGAATTGAATTAATATTAATTCCTGTAACATCACCCAAATTAGTAATATACTCTTTAAATCCCGATTTTTCAATATTCAGAGCCCTGTCAGGACGAAATGACGGCACAACCTTTGTCTTAAAAGTTTGGTCCTCTTTCAACAGCTTATGCCACTT
>JAZSCC010000030.1:0-2994 GCA_045602685.1 Acutalibacteraceae bacterium
AAATATTAAAATTTGCTTGCAAAAGGGCTTAGTTTGTATTAAAATATACCGGATAGTAATATTGTGTAAAAATGTTGTAAATTCGATGAACGGAGTGTTTATATTGATGAAGTATTTTGATATGTCAAAATCGGACCTTAATGCAGAATATGAAATTGTAAAAAAGAAATATACTGAACTTTCGAATATGGGTTTAAAGCTTGATATGTCGAGAGGTAAACCCGGTCCTGAACAACTTTCGGTCAGCAATGAACTTTTGTCGTTGGTTACCGATAAGGATTATAAAACTTCTGATGGTGTTGATTGCCGTAATTATGGCGGTGTTGACGGTATTGCTGAGTTAAAGTCGCTTTTCGGAGAAATATTGGATGTACCTGTTGAAAATGTTATTGTCGGCGGTAACGCTTCACTCAATATGATGTTTGATTTTATTTCTCAGTGTATGACTCATGGATTGGGAAATGAACCTTGGATTAAGCAAGGAGAAATCAAATTTCTTTGTCCTGTTCCCGGTTATGACCGCCATTTCGGAATATGTCAGTATTTCGGTATAAAAATGATAAACGTACCGATGACGGCCGAGGGTCCTGATATGGATATTGTTGAGCAACTTGTAAAAGACAGTTCAGTTAAAGGTATTTGGTGTGTACCTAAATATTCTAATCCTGACGGTATCGTTTACAGCAATGAGGTCGTACGCCGTTTGGCAAATATGAAGACTGCCGAAGACTTTAGAATTTTTTGGGATAATGCCTATGCTGTTCATCCTATTTTCGGTGAGGGTGATAAGTTGCTGAGCCTTTTTGATGAGTGTAAAAAGGCAGGCAACTTGAATAGAACTGTTATGTTTACATCAACTTCTAAAATCACATTCCCGGGTGCAGGTGTTGCTGCAATGGCTGCAGGAGACGAGGATATTAAGAGAATCAAAGGCAGATTAGCTTATCAGACGATCGGACCGGATAAGCTTAATCAGTTGCGCCATGCAAAATATTTGCCAAACAAAAGTGCGGTTGAAGAACATATGAAGCTTCACGCCGAAAAAATGCAGCCAAGGTTTAACACAGTTTTAGAGGTCTTGGACAATGAGCTAAGTCAAATGGGAATTGCCCGTTGGACAAAGCCGCGGGGCGGATATTTCATCAGTATGTTCTTAGAAAAAGGTTGTGCTAAAAGGGCGGTGGCTCTTTGTAAGGAGGCAGGTCTTGTTTTGACCGGTGCCGGTGCGACATATCCGTACGGGATTGACCCTGATGACAGCAATATCAGAATAGCTCCGTCTTTCCCAAGTATAGAGGAATTAAAGCTTGCTACCGAACTTTTGTGTGTTTCTTCTAAACTTGCAGTATTGGAAAAAATGATTAATTTGTAAATTTTTCTTAAAATTAAAGTTTTCATAATAATTTTGATTGACTTAAATGTTAAAAGAATATATAATTATTCTGTGAATTTGTGTGCATTTAGGCGTGCTTGATGTACTAAGGATTGATTGTATATTGGAGGTTTTGCGATGAAACGCAAGAACAAACTTGTTTCAAAACCGTGGTTTTTTATCGCGGCAGTGCTGATTATTTTGTTTACCGTTGTTTCTTTCTTCGGTATTGACAATTATCACGGAGACATAAGAAGTCTTTATTTTAAAGGTGCTGAAGATATTCGTTGGGGTATTGATGTCAGTGGCGGTGTTGAGGCTATTTTCTCACCTGATAAAAAAGCCGATGAAATTACCGATTCTGATATGGATTCGGCTAAACAGATTATCGAAACCCGTATGCTGTACAACAATATTACTGATTACGAGGTGTTTACCGATTACGATAATCACCAGATTATTGTTCGCTTCCCTTGGCAGTCGGACGATGAGTCTTATGACCCGACGGCAGCCATTGCCGAGCTTGGTGAGACAGCCCTTCTGACCTTCTATAAAGGTTCTGATAATACCGGAGAGGTTGTTTTGCAGGGCGCAGCGGATATAGAAAGTGCAACCTATGGCGGATTGTATACCGATGAGAGTGGTAAAAGTCAAGGCTATACGGTTTCATTGAATTTAACCGCAAGCGGAACTGAAAAATTTGCCAAGGCTACCAAGGAGCAGCTTGAAAAAACCATTTCTATCTATATGGATGATATGTTGCTTTCGGCTCCTACGGTTAACAGTGTTATTACCGACGGTAAGGCCGTTATTACGGGAATGGAGACAGCCGAGGCAGCTGTTGACCTTGCCGAAAAAATCAATGCAGGTTCTTTGCCGTTTGCATTAACCGTTGATGATTCTAAGCTTCAGGTTATTTCGCCAACCTTGGGTAAGGAAGCGCTTAATGTAATGCTTATTGCCGGCATTATCGCTTTTATTCTTATTTGTATTATTATGACAGTGCTTTACCGTTTGCCCGGTGTTGTTGCTTGTATTGCTTTAGCAGGTCAGGTTGGCGGTATGATTGCCTGTGTTACCGGTTTCTTCCCCGGAACTGACAGCTTTACATTGACATTACCCGGTGTTGCCGGTATTATTCTGTCAATTGGATTCGGTGTTGATGCTAACGTTATTACAGCCGAGCGAATTAAGGAAGAATTCCGAAAAGGCAAAACAATCGACGGTGCTATTTCTCGTGGTTACAGTGATGCCTTCAGTTCGATTTTTGACGGTAACGTCACCAGTGTTATTGTAGCTTTGGTACTTCTTGCTGCTTTCGGCACACCCGACAGTATTTTGGGCAAGATAGGAAATAGCATAAAATGGATATTTGCACCGCTTGGATTCGGTGATGCCGCGTTTGCTCTGGCAACTCTTATGGGACTTGTCGCGAAGGAAGAGATAGCAAGTGTGCTCGGTATACTCAATATCGGCGAAATGACAAGACTTGCGGGATATTCCTTCCTTATGTTCAACCTTTTGTGCGCACCGTGCTTCGCCGCAATGGGAGCGATAAAGAGAGAAATGAACAGCGGAAAGTGGACAGCGTTTGCAATTTCATATCAATGTATTTTTGCCTA
>JAZSCC010000031.1:0-5279 GCA_045602685.1 Acutalibacteraceae bacterium
ACCCAGTCGAAGAGCCTTTAAGAGTGCATCAAACAATACAACGTCTACCATTGACATTTCGTCAACGATAACGGCATCAATCTCTAACGGATTGCGCTCATTACGGACGAAAATATGTGATTTACCGTCATCTGAAGTACCTACCTCTAAAAGTCGATGAATTGTTTTCGCTTCCTTGCCGCAAAGTTCGGATAAACGCTTGGCTGCGCGTCCTGTAGGTGCGGCCAAAGCTACCTTTAGCCCGCGATTTTCAAACACACGTATAATCCCATTAACTGTTGTTGTTTTGCCTGTACCGGGACCTCCGGTTAAAATAAACACACCCGACTCAACGCTTTTTGAAATTGCTATACGCTGTAATTCATCAAAATCAATACCTAGTTCTCTTCCGGCTTTGTCAATCTCTTTTTCGTTAACCGGCTTTTCTCGGTTGTTAAATGACAGTTCAGTCAATAATCGGCCGGCGATATACTTTTCGCATAAATATTGCTCACTTAACGAAAGATTTGCTTGACCGTCAACATTAACATTATATAGTTCCTTTCGTTCCAACAACTCCTGCACAGAATCATCAATCAAGCCCTCGTTCACTTCGAGGAGTTTCTTGACAATTTCATACACTTTTATTTTAGGCAGGCAGGTATGACCATTAAAAAGATTATGCCTGATTACATATAAAACTCCTGCACAAATACGTTCAATATTATCATCGGGAATGTCCAATTGTCTTGCAATATCATCAACACGTTCAAAATCAAAATCAATTCCGGTTTTACATAATAAATACGGGTTTTGTTCAATTATTTCTACAACATTTTCGCCCAAAATTTTAAACGCCGTTACGGCTTCATCAGCCGTAAGACCAAATTTAGAAAGTTTTAAGCAAAGCTCTCTTAAAGTCTTTTTGCCCTTTAATTCCTCTTGAATTTTAAATGCTTTATTTAAAGAGATTCCCTTAACAGTGGCTAACCTTTGAGGTTCATTTTCCATAACCTCAAAGGTGCTGTCACCGAAATAGCGCACAATATTTTTAGCCGTTGCCGGACCAATTCCTTTTATTGCGCCTGAAGAAAGATACCTTAAAATTGCCGAGGCACCTGATGGTAAGGTTTTAACAAAGGTTACTGCTCTGAACTGTCGTCCGTATGTACTGTGCACCGTGAAGTTTCCGGTCAGTTCTATTTCTTCACCCACCATAACTCCCGCAAGATTACCAACAACAGTTTCAGTATAGCCATTATTTTCGAGTTCTAAAACAGTAAAGCCGGTATCGGTACTGCTAAAAACAATATGTGTTACAGTACCGCAAATTATTTCAAATTTTTGTTCCACCCTGCTTCACCGTCCTTATTATTAAAATAATTGTAATAAATGTTCTGCCTCACAAAACGGTACAAACTTCACATTACTGCCTTTACATACCGCTCGACAATACTTTGACATTTCATCAGTCATACCACCGTCAACCGCATACACCTTGGCATCCTTTAGTGTATCATCCCACTGAATAGTTTCTATAAGCATTTGCAATTCAATATCAGGTTGATTCTTCAAAATCACTGCATACACCCGATTCTTACAGCCTGAGACAGCCAGCCTCAAAACAAACCACCTTATAATTGCCACTGAACCTATAACACATAAAATCATTGCCAAAACACCAAAAAATGTTTCTGTCATAATATCACCCTTTATATATTATGAGTACAGAAAAACATTGCTACAAAAAAACCGACCATCGTGCCTTAAAATCGGCTCGGCAGTCGGTGAAAATACATTGTTATTTTATTTCGATAATCGATTCAGCCGGGTTAACAGATATTGCCCATGCATAAATACTAGCCGAAGCAGTGGTTACTTTAATAGGCTTGGTGACATTAGAGGCTGTCGAAATACCGGTTAAATCAACCGTTAATATGATATCCTTGGCATATACCCGAGTAGTTTTATCACGGTCATAGCAAACCTTCAGTTTAATCGATTTATTGGTAATTCCGGAGCTTGCCGACATGCCTTCAGGCAACCCTATGAACTGAATTTTTGACGGCTGAATCTCAAGATTCACTGTTGCCAAACGGCCGAATTTCAATTCAACCGTAACCTCCTCAGTACCGTCTACAACCTCAACACCCTCAGGTAAAATAAACGAGACATTAAAAGAAGTATTACCCGACGTGACCTTCATAAAGTCAATAGGCGAAAGACTTAAACCTGTAATCAAAAGTTCGTCAACCGTTTCTACAGGACCTCTGACCTTAACGGACGTCATTTTTTCCTTTTGTTTTGCTTTATCGCTATATCTATACAGTGAATACTCAGGCAATCCGGTACTGCCTAAGGAGTAACATGCGGGCAAATTTTCAAAGGTGGGATTAAGTGAAACCTCAGCAACCTTATAAACGACAACACGTACATAAATATCACGGTTATACTGAAGCTGAGAAGAATCAACTAAATTTCCCAACGAATCATAAAACATAAGGTCAGCCTCAAAATTCTGTGATTCGGGTTCTAAGGTCGCGGGAAGCTTTGGTACGGCAATTACCTTTGCAACCGCCCCAATAACCTCAGAGGGTCCGCTAATATGAAGATTGGGAATGTCAGAGCCATCAGCATTAGACTTTAATCCGCTTTTATAAATTTCACGGTCAGCAGTCACAACCTGTTGGAAGCCTGAAATATCAACCTCAACCGGAATATCGGTTGCGGTATCATAATCGTAGTCAACCTGAATATATGACGGTGAGATTTTAGAAATCTGACATCCCGAAACACTGACACTGGCAGTCAGGTTTAAAACATAGGAGCCGGGACGGTTAACATCAGAATACGAAACAACCGAAACACTAATATCACTCTTCGATACATTTGTAACGATATATCCCGGACCGCTGACCGTAACTGAAACTTCACGCTCAGTCTCACCTAAAGCCATTAACACGCCGCCACTATCATCAGTTTGATTGGCTACCGACACCTTTAAATCGGTAATTGTAATCTCCCTGGTCGGATTCTCTGTAATATCAATAACAAGCCAGAAAATGACGGCGCAAATTAATGAAAATACAATAAGAAAATTTTTATTTCCAAACCAGCGGTTAATAGTACTTACTGGGTTAACCTTTATCTGCACTGCCGTCACATCCTTTCTTTACAGTAGTAATAACTCATTAATTTTCCTTTTTGAAAAATGACTTTAACTTTTCGAAAAGAGTTTTCTTGTCACTGTTATCAAGCGTAATCAGTTCAGCATACAGTTTTTCGCGAAGACTCATTTGATTATAATTTCGGGTGATAGCACCGCCTATGCAAACCGAGATTACCCCTGTCTCCTCCGAGACAACAACCACAATGGCATCTGAACACTCACTCATACCCACAGCGGCACGATGGCGGGTGCCGAGTTCTTTACTTAACTCATTATTGGCTGTCAAAGGTAAAATACAACCGGCCGAAGCAATACGGTCATCACGTATAACCATACCACCGTCATGCAAGGGAGACTTAGGATAAAAGATATTCCCCACAAGCTCGGCCGAAACAGTAGCATCAACCTTAGTACCGGTTAAAATGACTTCACCCAAGGGTGTTGAACGTTCAAAAACAATCAACGCACCGATTTTTTGCTCCTGCATAGAAGCACAGGCCTTGCAAATTTCATCAATACACTTACCGCTTGAAGCCTCATCGGTACCCCCGCCGACACCGAAACGGCTCAAAGACGAATGTCCCACACGTTCCAATGCACTGCGAAGCTCCGGCTGAAATATAATCGCAACAGCAATGATAGCGTAATTAAAGAATTTATTCAGCAACCATTTAATACTAATAAGGTCAAGCCACTGAGCAACAAACCATATTGCAAGCAGTAACGCCAATCCCTTAATCAATACCTTGGCTCTGGTTTCCTTTAAAAATCCAATAGCTTTATAGATAACGTAAGCTACTATGAGGATATCAATAATATCAACAATTCTTATATCGGCAAATGCCATAATAAGCAGTTTGAAAAAGCCGGAAACGGCCGCCCATACATCAACAAAAAATGTCAGCATATCCTCACATCCCTTCAATCTCTCTATTCAACTACATTTTAGCATATTTCAATTGTGATAATCAATAGTATTTTTAAAAATTTTATAAATTTTTTATAATATTTTTCAATGTTTCAATAAATATATCTGCTTCCTTTATATTATTAAAGGCAGAACAACAGATTCTTACAGTTCCGATATCAACCGTTCCTATTCGTCGGTGTGCCATTGGAGCACAGTGTAATCCGGCTCTTACGGCTATACCTCTTTTTGAAAGCATTTCGGCCACTGTTGAACTGTCTGTATTTCTGACATTAAAGGAAAGTGTTGGCACAAACCGTCCAAACGTGGGCCGTTCAGTATAAAGCTGAACTCCGTTAATATTATTCAAACGGTCATAAATATGCTGAATCAGCCCTAATTCGTGACGGTATATATTATCAATTTTACGCTTGACAACAAAATCAATACCGGCCGAAATTCCGGCAATTCCCGGCACATTTACCGTACCGCTTTCAAACCGTTCGGGGTAATCATCAGGTTGCTCATAACTTATTGACATTGAGCCGGTACCGCCTTCGGTCAATGTTTCGGGAATATTACCCAATGCTATCAATACACCTGTGCCCATAGGCGCATACAGTCCCTTATGCGGTGCTATGCAAAGATAATCTATCTTCATTTCATACATATCTATCTCAATTATTCCGGCTGTTTGTGCAGCATCAACCGCAAACGGCACTCCTAACTCATAACAGATTTCACCTATTTGTTTTATCGGTAAAATTTCGCCCGTTACATTTGAAGCATGGGTACAGATAACCAAACGGGTATCCGGTCTTATCAATCGCTTAAAAGACCGGACAGTTGCCTCACGGTCACCGAAAATAACCTCAGCATAATCTATATCCGCACCGTTTTTTTCAAGTTTATACAACGGCCGCGCCACTGCATTATGCTCCAGACACGAGCAAACAATATGGTCACCCGGCCTGCATATTCCTTTTATAACCGTGTTGATTGACGTAGTGCAATTAGGGGTGAATATAACCCTTTCCGGTGCTTTTGCATTAAATAATTCGGATAATTTTACCCTGGTATCATATATCATTTCAGAGCAAGCAACCGACTTCTCATAGCCACCTCGGCCCGGATTAACCGAGTATTCCTTTAATGCCTTTTGTACAGCATTTATAACTTCAGGCGGCTTTACGCCGGTTGTGGCCGCATTATCAAAATATATCA